>CP020563.1:600000-795000 GCA_002082585.1 Kitasatospora albolonga | reverse complement strand
AGACAACCAGGAGGTTGGCTTAGAAGCAGCCACCCTTGAAAGAGTGCGTAATAGCTCACTGGTCAAGTGATTCCGCGCCGACAATGTAGCGGGGCTCAAGCGTACCGCCGAAGTCGTGTCAATCCAACAATAGGGCCAACGCCTGTTGGGTTGGGTAGGGGAGCGTCGTGTGCCGGGTGAAGCAGCCGTGGAAGCGAGTTGTGGACGGTTCACGAGTGAGAATGCAGGCATGAGTAGCGATACACACGTGAGAAACGTGTGCGCCGATTGACTAAGGGTTCCTGGGTCAAGCTGATCTGCCCAGGGTAAGTCGGGACCTAAGGCGAGGCCGACAGGCGTAGTCGATGGACAACCGGTTGATATTCCGGTACCCGCTTTGAAACGCCCAGTACTGAATCAGGCGATGCTAAGTCCGTGAAGCCGGCCCGATCTCTTCGGAGTTGAGGGTAGTGGTGGAGCCGATGAACCAGACTTGTAGTAGGTAAGCGATGGGGTGACGCAGGAAGGTAGTCCAGCCCGGGCGGTGGTTGTCCCGGGGTAAGGGTGTAGGACGCACGGTAGGCAAATCCGTCGTGCACATAGTCTGAGACCTGATGCCGAGCCGATTGTGGTGAAGTGGATGATCCTATGCTGTCGAGAAAAGCCTCTAGCGAGTTTCATGGCGGCCCGTACCCTAAACCGACTCAGGTGGTCAGGTAGAGAATACCGAGGCGTTCGGGTGAACTATGGTTAAGGAACTCGGCAAAATGCCCCCGTAACTTCGGGAGAAGGGGGGCCATCACCGGTGATCGGACTTGCTCCGTGAGCTGGGGGTGGCCGCAGAGACCAGCGAGAAGCGACTGTTTACTAAAAACACAGGTCCGTGCGAAGCCGTAAGGCGATGTATACGGACTGACGCCTGCCCGGTGCTGGAACGTTAAGGGGACCGGTTAGCTGCTCTTCGGGGTGGCGAAGCTGAGAACTTAAGCGCCAGTAAACGGCGGTGGTAACTATAACCATCCTAAGGTAGCGAAATTCCTTGTCGGGTAAGTTCCGACCTGCACGAATGGCGTAACGACTTCTCGACTGTCTCAACCATAGGCCCGGTGAAATTGCACTACGAGTAAAGATGCTCGTTTCGCGCAGCAGGACGGAAAGACCCCGGGACCTTTACTATAGTTTGATATTGGTGTTCGGTTCGGCTTGTGTAGGATAGGTGGGAGACTGTGAAGCGGCCACGCCAGTGGTTGTGGAGTCGTCGTTGAAATACCACTCTGGTCGTGCTGGATGTCTAACCTGGGTCCGTGATCCGGATCAGGGACAGTGTCTGATGGGTAGTTTAACTGGGGCGGTTGCCTCCTAAAGAGTAACGGAGGCGCCCAAAGGTTCCCTCAGCCTGGTTGGCAATCAGGTGTTGAGTGTAAGTGCACAAGGGAGCTTGACTGTGAGACCGACGGGTCGAGCAGGGACGAAAGTCGGGACTAGTGATCCGGCAGTGGCTTGTGGAAGCGCTGTCGCTCAACGGATAAAAGGTACCCCGGGGATAACAGGCTGATCTTCCCCAAGAGTCCATATCGACGGGATGGTTTGGCACCTCGATGTCGGCTCGTCGCATCCTGGGGCTGGAGTCGGTCCCAAGGGTTGGGCTGTTCGCCCATTAAAGCGGTACGCGAGCTGGGTTTAGAACGTCGTGAGACAGTTCGGTCCCTATCCGCTGTGCGCGTAGGAATATTGAGAAGGGCTGTCCCTAGTACGAGAGGACCGGGACGGACGAACCTCTGGTGTGCCAGTTGTTCTGCCAAGGGCATGGCTGGTTGGCTACGTTCGGAAAGGATAACCGCTGAAAGCATCTAAGCGGGAAGCCTGCTTCGAGATGAGTATTCCCACCAACTAGATTGGTTAAGGCTCCCAGTAGACGACTGGGTTGATAGGCCAGATGTGGAAGCCCGGTAACGGGTGGAGCTGACTGGTACTAATAGGCCGAGGGCTTGTCCTCAGTTGCTCGCGTCCACTGTGTTAGTTCTGAAATAACGAACAGCCGTGACAACACCGGTGTTCAAATTTTCATAGTGTTTCGGTGGTCATTGCGTTAGGGAAACGCCCGGTTACATTCCGAACCCGGAAGCTAAGCCTTTCAGCGCCGATGGTACTGCAGGGGGGACCCTGTGGGAGAGTAGGACGCCGCCGAACAATCTTTGTGGGAAAGCCCCGTGCCGTCAGGCACGGGGCTTTCCTGCGTTCCGGGCCCGATGGGGCCTGGAACGCCTTCGCTCCGCCCACCCCTGTGCATGTGCAGGCGGAAGCTGAAGGTAAGGTCGGGGGGCATCATTCGCACGTTCTTCACAGGAGGCCCCCGGGTGGAGGTCCAGGAGACTCGGGTCCAGACGGACCGGGTCCTCACCATCCCCAACATCCTCAGCATGGCTCGCCTTGTCGGGGTCCCGCTCTTCCTGTGGCTGATTCTCCGCCCCGTGTTCGGCGGGCCCAACAGCGATGGGTGGGCGCTGCTGGTGCTGATGCTCAGCGGCATCAGCGACTATCTCGACGGGAAGCTCGCCCGGCGGTGGAACCAGATCAGCAGCCTCGGCCGGCTCCTGGACCCGGCCGCCGACCGGCTCTACATCCTCTCCACGCTTCTCGGCCTCACCTGGCGCGAGATCCTGCCGCTCTGGCTCACCGCCGCCCTGCTGGCCCGCGAGCTCATGCTGCTCGTGATGGTGGCCATCCTGCGGCGCCACGGCTATCCGCCGCCGCAGGTCAACTTCCTGGGGAAAGCTGCAACTTTCAACCTGATGTACGCGTTCCCCTTGTTGCTGCTCAGCGACGGCAGTGGTTGGCTGGCTACCGTGGCCGCCGTTTTCGGATGGGCGTTCGCAGGATGGGGTACAACTCTGTATTGGTGGGCAGGAATCCTCTACGTGGTCCAGGTCCGCCGGCTCGTCAAGGCGGATGCAGTAGCCGATTGAGCTCGTTGATGCGGTGCCGTGCAGTGTGGCCGGTCCGCGGTGTGATGTCTTGAACGATGCCCCGACGGGCGAACTCGGCTGACCGTCGTCTCTTCTAGGAGGACGTTTCCGAATGAAGGCCGTCGTGATGGCTGGTGGCGAGGGCACACGCCTGCGCCCCATGACCTCGAGCATGCCCAAGCCGCTCCTGCCCGTGGCCAACCGGCCGATCATGGAGCATGTCCTGCGGCTTCTCAAGAGGCATGGGCTCAATGAAACAGTAGTTACTGTCCAGTTTCTCGCCTCCCTCGTCAAGAACTATTTCGGGGACGGCGAGGAGCTCGGGATGGAGCTCACCTATGCCAACGAGGAGAAGCCACTCGGCACCGCGGGGAGTGTGAAGAACGCCGAGGAGGCGTTGAAGGACGACACCTTCCTCGTCATTTCCGGTGACGCTCTCACCGACTTCGACCTCACCGATCTCATCGCCTTCCACAAGGAGAAGGGCGGACTCGTCACGGTCTGTCTGACCCGGGTCCCCAATCCGCTGGAATTCGGCATCACCATCGTGGACGAGAACGGTCAGGTCGAACGCTTTCTGGAGAAGCCGACCTGGGGCCAGGTCTTCTCGGACACGGTGAACACGGGCATCTACGTCATGGAGCCCGAGGTCTTCGACTACGTCCAGGCCGATACCTCCGTCGACTGGTCGGGTGATGTCTTCCCGCAGCTGATGAAGGAAGGCAAGCCGATCTACGGCTATATCGCCGAGGGCTACTGGGAGGACGTCGGTACGCACGAGAGTTATGTGAAGGCCCAGGCGGATGTCCTGGAGCGCAAGGTCGACGTGGAGCTCGACGGGTTCGAGATCTCGCCCGGTGTGTGGGTCGCCGAAGGCGCGGAGGTCCACCCGGACGCCGTACTCCGCGGGCCGCTGTACATCGGCGACTACGCCAAGGTCGAGGCCGACGTCGAGATCCGCGAGCACACGGTGGTGGGCTCCAACGTCGTCGTCAAGACCGGTGCCTTCCTTCACAAGGCCGTCGTCCACGACAACGTCTACATCGGGCAGCACAGCAACCTCCGGGGCTGCGTGGTCGGCAAGAACACCGACATCATGCGCGCGGCCCGGATCGAGGACGGCGCTGTCATCGGTGACGAATGCCTGGTCGGCGAGGAGTCGATCATCCAGGGCAACGTACGGGTGTACCCGTTCAAGACCATCGAGGCCGGTGCGTTCGTCAACACCTCGGTGATCTGGGAGTCCCGTGGGCAGGCGCATCTCTTCGGGGCGCGCGGGGTCTCCGGCATCCTGAACGTCGAGATCACCCCCGAGCTGGCGGTCCGGCTCGCGGGCGCCTACGCCACCACCCTCAAGAAGGGCGCGACGGTCACCACCGCCCGTGACCACTCCCGAGGCGCGCGGGCGCTCAAGAGGGCCGTGATCTCGGCGCTCCAGGCCAGCGCCATCGACGTACGCGACCTGGAGAACGTACCGCTGCCCGTCGCCCGGCAGCAGACGGCGCGGGGGAGTGCGGGCGGGATCATGATCCGTACGTCGCCGGGGGTGCCCGACTCGGTGGACATCATGTTCATCGACGAGCGGGGCGCCGACCTCTCGCAGGCCCAGCAGCGCAAGCTCGACCGGGTGTACGCGAGGCAGGAGTACCGCAGGGCGTTTCCCGGGGAGATCGGCGACCTGCACTTCCCGTCCAGCGTCTTCGACTCGTACACCGGCTCCCTGCTCCGCAACGTCGACATCGCGGGCATCGCCGACTCCGGGCTCAAGGTCGTCGTGGACGCCTCCAACGGGTCCGCCGGGCTCGTTCTGCCGAGCCTCCTCGGGCGGCTCGGGGTGGACGCGCTGACGATCAACCCGGGGCTCGACGAGGCGCGGCCCACCGAGTCCGCCGAGACCCGCCGCGCCGGCCTCGTACGCCTCGGGGAGATCGTCTCCTCGGCGCGGGCGGCCTTCGGCGTGCGGTTCGACCCCGTGGGCGAGCGGCTCTCCCTCGTGGACGAGCTCGGCCGGATCATCGAGGACGACCGGGCCCTGCTGGTCATGCTGGACCTCGTCGCCGCCGAACGGCGCAGTGGACGCGTCGCCCTGCCGGTGACCACCACGCGCGTGGCCGAGCAGGTGGCGGCGTACCACGGCACGCAGGTGGAGTGGACGACCACCTCGCCCGACGACCTGACCCGGGTGGGGCGCGAGGAAACCACCATCTTCGGAGGAGACGGGCGCGGCGGGTTCATCGTTCCCGAATTCAGCAGCGTCTTCGACGGGACGGCCGCTTTCGTCCGGCTCATCGGTCTCGTCGCCCGCACCCAGCTCACCCTGAGCCAGATCGACGCCCGCATTCCCCGGGCCCATGTCCTGCGCCGCGATCTCGCGACGCCCTGGGCGGTCAAGGGCCTCGTCATGCGCCGGGTCGTCGAGGCGGCCGGGGACCGCAGCGTGGACACCACGGACGGCGTCCGGGTGGTCGAGGCGGACGGCCGGTGGATCATGGTGCTGCCCGACCGTGCGGAGGCCGTCACCCATCTGTGGGCGGAGGGCCCGGACGACGCCTCGGCGCAGGCGCTGCTCGACGAGTGGTCCGCCGTGGTGGAGAGCGCCGGCGAGTGACCTGATGGCACCGGTGCACCGGAAGTCCCTGTCGGGGGCGTTCCGGTGCACCGGTGGGGCCATTCGGCGGCAGCCGTGGTGACGTGCGACGATGTGCGGCATGTCGCAGCAGCCCCCCGATCGGAGCACACCCGCACGGCCCGCACGTCCCGATGCCTCCATGTCGCTGCTGAACAACGTGATGGACCACAGCCTCGACGAGGGGTACGTGGAGGCGTCGGCCCGCCGCAAGGCCGACGGGAGCGCGGGGCTGCCCCGTACGCTCAAGTCGAAGCTCGGCCTCGCCGCCGGTCTGGTGGTGGCCGCCCTCGTGGTCACCCTCGGGGCCGCCGAGGCGCGGGTGTCCGCGCCGGTCGTCGCGAAGGAACGCGAAGAGCTGATCGACCGCATCAACGCCGAGACACGGGCCGCCGACACGCTGGAGTCGGATGTCGACGAGCTCCGCAGAGATGTGAGCGAGCGGCAGCGCAAGGCCCTGGAGCAGCACGGCGGGGACCAGGGTGAGCTGGTGGCCCTGCTGTCCGGGGCGACCCCGGTGGAGGGGCCCGGGGTGAAGCTCGTCGTGGACGACGCCAAGAACACCGATCAGGGCGGCGGCGGACCCCGTGAGTCGTCGGGCTTCGCCGACACCGGCCGGGTGCGCGACCGGGACATGCAGCGGGTCGTCAACGGCCTGTGGGAGTCCGGGGCCGAGGCCATTGCCATCAATGGGCAAAGGCTGACGGCCCTGTCGGCGATCCGTGCCGCGGGCGACGCCATACTGGTCGACAACAGGCCGCTCGTGCCGCCGTACACGGTGCTCGCGGTGGGGGACCGCAAGAATCTTGCCGCCGCGTTCCGGGACAGTGCCGACGGCCAGTACCTCAACGCGCTGAAGGAGAGCTTCGACATCCGCACCACCTTGACCGATCAGGGGAAGGTGCGGCTCCCGGCCGCGCCGAGCCTGATCGTCCGTACAGCAGAGCCGAAGGCCGCCGGCAGTGATGCGGCAGAATCAGGGAAGGGCACATCGTGATCGCCGTACTGGGCCTCGTCGTGGGAGTCGTGGTCGGACTGCTGGTCCGGCCCGAGGTGCCGGCGGTGGTCGAGCCCTACCTCCCGATCGCCGTGGTCGCCGCGCTGGACGCGGTCTTCGGAGGGCTGCGGGCCATGCTCGACGGCATCTTCGTCGACAAGGTCTTCGTGGTGTCGTTCCTCTCCAACGTCGTCGTCGCCGCGCTGATCGTGTTCCTCGGCGACAAACTGGGTGTCGGCGCTCAGCTCTCCACCGGTGTGGTGGTCGTGCTCGGCATCCGGATCTTCTCCAACGCCGCCGCGATCCGCCGGCACGTCTTCCGGGCTTGAGGCCGATGAACAACGACGAGAACCCCCGCGGCGAACAGCCGGACCGGCCGGAGCCGCCGGAGCAGCCGAAAACCGTCCCGCCCGCCGCTTCGGACGCCCCCGCGCAGCCGCCCGCGGCCGAGGAGGTCTCCGGGCGTCAGAGACTGCTGGCGGGCCTGTGGCCGCCCCGGCTGAGCCGTGCTCAACTCATCGTCGCCGTGCTGCTGTTCGGTCTCGGTCTGGGGCTGGCCATCCAGGTGCGGTCCGCCGGTGACGACAGCGCGCTGCGCGGCGCACGCCAGGAGGACCTGGTCCGGATTCTCGACGAGGTCGACGACCGGACCCAGCGCCTGGAGGACGAGAAACAGCGTCTGGACGACCAGCGCACCGAGCTGGAGAACAGCTCGGACCAGGCCGAGGAGGCCCGTAAGCAGACGCTGGAAAAAGAGCGGCAGCTGGGCATCCTCGCGGGTACGGTGGCGGCCCACGGTCCCGGCATCACGCTGACGATCAGTGACCCCTCGGCCGCCGTCGCGGCCGACATGCTGCTCGACGCCATCCAGGAGCTGCGTGCGGCCGGTGCCGAGGCCATCGAGGTCAACGGTGTCCGCGTGGTCGCCAACACGTACTTCGCCGGGGAGGGCGGTGACATCCAGGTCGACGGCAAGAAGATCGAAGCACCGTACGAGTTCAAGGTGATCGGCAAGCCGCAGGACCTGGAGCCCGCCCTGAACATCCCCGGCGGTGTGGTGCAGACGCTCGAGAAGGAGCAGGCCACGGCGGTGGTGGAGCGCTTCGACGACATCACCGTCGACGCCTTGCGACCGGCGGAGCGGCCTGACTACGCTCGGTCGTCGTCCCCGTGATCGCGGCGGGCCGGAGGGCCGGTGGGCGAGGGCGGGAGGTTGCGGGGGGTCGGCGCACCGGATTGGTGGTGCGTGGTGGAAACTGTCGGGTGGATACGGACGTTGTGAAGATGTCCGGGTCGGCAGGTGTGTTCATTCAGGGTTCGTCCTGCCCCACGGGCGGGTCTATGTCGGTCAAGGGGAATCGCCCGTGAAGTTGTTTGCGAAGTTGTTCGGGAAGAGCGCACGCGAGGACAGCAACAGTGCTGCCCGCCACCGTGCTCCGCGCCACGGCCAGGGCGAGGAGCAGGAGGCGGAGCGTCCGCTCTTCCGCGATGAGGTGTCCGGTGACGGCGCTCCGGGTGGTCCCGGCGTGTCGTCCGTTGACCCTGCCGGTGCCGGGCGCATAGGTTTCGGCGAACCATCAACCTCAAGCACGGGTGGAGGGTTCACCCCGGGGGGCGCGTCGATGCCGGTCTGTACGAGGTGCGGCCACCGCAATGCGGAGGCCAGCCGATTCTGCTCCAACTGCGGCACGCCGCTGCGGGGCGCCGTCCCCGAGCGCGCCTCGGAGACGACGTCCACGATCTCCATCTCCGGTCTTGAGGCGTACGAGGCCGAGGCGACGGGCCAGACGGCCCTGCCCTCGCTCTCCCCGGAGGCCCAGGCGGCCGTCGACGCGCTGCCCGGGGGCTCGGCGCTGCTCGTCGTGCGCCGCGGCCCGAATTCCGGCAGCCGCTTCCTGCTGGACAGCGACCTCACGACGGCCGGCCGTCACCCGCAGAGCGACATCTTTCTCGACGACGTGACCGTGTCGCGGCGTCATGTGGAGTTCCGCAGGGGCCCGGACGGTAGCTTCACCGTGGGTGACGTCGGCAGCCTCAACGGCACCTATGTCAACCGCGAGCGCATCGATTCGGTCCTGCTGTCCAACGGCGACGAAGTCCAGATCGGTAAGTACCGGCTGGTCTTCTATGCGAGCCCGCGGGGCGTGTGACCCGCCCCGGAGTCCGTCCGGGGGGAACCCCAGGAAGGCCCATGCTGCGAACACCGACAGGCGGTGCCGGTGACGGCACCGCCACCGCGGACGCGCACTGGGTGAGCATCGGAACGGTGCTCACCCGACTGCGCGAAGAGTTTCCGGAAGTCACGATCTCCAAGATCCGCTTTCTGGAGGCCGAGGGGCTCGTCGAGCCGCGGCGGACTCCGTCCGGCTACCGGAAGTTCGCTCCCGGTGATGTGGAGCGCCTCGCGCAGGTGCTCCGCATGCAGCGGGACCACTATCTGCCGCTCAAGGTCATCCGCGAGCACCTGGACGCCCTGGCCCGGGGGGAGCAGCCCGCGCTGCCCTCGCCCGGCGGCCAGCGGGACCTCGGCGACGGTGTGTGGGAGTCCGGCCCCGGTGCGGCGACCGTCGCGCGGATCGGGCGTGCCGAGCTCCTGGCGGCGGCCCAGGTCGACGAGGAACAGCTGGCGGAGTGGGAGTCCTACGGGCTCATCGTGGCGGCTCCCGAGGGCGGCTACGACGCCGAGATGGTGACCGTGGCCAAGCTGGTGGCGGATCTGGGGCGCTTCGGTCTGGAGCCACGCCATCTGCGCGCCATGCGGGCCTCCGCCGACCGTGAGGCGGGGCTGGTCGAACAGCTGGTCGCGCCGCTGCGGCGGCATCGTAATCCGCAGACCAGGGCCCATGCCGAGGCCACCGCGAACGAGCTGGCGGAGCTCTCCGTACGGCTGCACGCGGCCCTCGTCCAGACCGCTCTGCGCAGCCGTCTGCACTGAGCTCGGCGGAGCCCGACTACCCAAACATGGCGAGCACGTCCTAGGGTTGCTGTGTGAACGAGCTCGACGTTGTCGGTGTCCGGGTGGAAATGCCCTCCAACCAACCGATCGTTCTCCTGCGTGAAGTGGGAGGCGACCGGTACCTCCCCATTTGGATCGGTCCTGGGGAGGCGACCGCCATTGCCTTCGCCCAGCAGGGCATGGCTCCGGCCAGGCCGCTGACCCACGACCTGTTCAAGGATGTGCTCGAGGCCGTGGGCCAGGAGCTCACCGAGGTCCGGATCACGGACCTTCGCGAAGGGGTCTTCTACGCGGAGCTCGTCTTCGCCAGCGGGGTCGAGGTGAGCGCCCGGCCGTCCGACGCCATAGCGCTCGCCCTGCGGACCGGAACGCCGATCTACGGCAGTGACGGCGTGCTGGACGACGCGGGTATCGCGATCCCCGACGAGCAGGAGGACGAGGTGGAGAAGTTCCGCGAATTCCTCGACCAGATCTCACCGGAGGACTTCGGTACCAACAGTCAGTGACCGTCCCGCGGAGGGTGTCGGCAGCGCATCCGAAAAGCCTTTCCCGGAAGCGGGATACGGGAAACCACCCTCAGGGTGATTATCACTCGGCGTGCCGAGTGTGGCGATCGTTGACGCACCCCCGGTGACTGCCTACCTTCGAGTGGGCAGGTCAAGGACGGAGGTCGGCGTGAGAAGCAGCGGCGACGGTACGGCGGCGGGTGGGCCGTATCCGCAGCACGGCAGTGGAGCCGACCACGCCATCAGGCAGCCGGCTGCGCCGGCCGCCGTGGCAGCGGGCGGCAGGGCAGCGGCCGGCGATATCGGCTATCGCGGGCCGACGGCGTGCGCGGCGGCGGGGATCACCTACCGCCAGCTGGACTACTGGGCGCGTACGGGGCTGGTCGAGCCGAGCGTGCGGCCGGCCTACGGGTCGGGGACCCAGCGTCTCTACAGTTTCCGGGACGTGGTCCTCCTCAAGATCGTCAAGCGGTTCCTGGACACCGGGGTGGCTCTCCAGAACATCCGCACCACGGTCCAGCACCTGCGGGCCCGGGGGTTCCAGGATCTCGAGCGCATGACGCTGATGAGCGACGGGGCGACGGTATACGAGTGCTCCTCGCCCGACGAGGTCGTCAGCCTCCTCCAGGGCGGTCAGGGCGTCTTCGGGATCGCCGTGGGCGTCGTCTGGCGGGATGTGGACGCGGCACTCTCCCAGCTCCACGGCGAGCGGGTCGACACCGGTGAGACCCTCATCGGCAACAACCCGGCCGACGAGCTGGCCCGGCGCCGCAACCGGGCCGGATGAACGGCTGAGCGACAGCGGCACGGGGCGGCCCGGCACTCCGCGGAGTGCCGGGCCGCCCCGTTGTCAGTGGTGTAGGGCAGCATCGAAGATGTGAGACCCGCGCCGACCATCCTCCACCTGGACATGGATGCCTTCTACGCCTCGGCGGAGCAGGCGGCCAAGCCCAGCCTGCGCGGGAAGGCCGTCGTCGTGGGCGGCCTCGGCCCCCGGGGAGTGGTCGCCACCGCCTCGTACGAAGCACGGCTCCTGGGCGTCCACTCCGCGATGCCGACGGCCCAGGCCCGACGGCTCGCGCCGAACGCCGCCTACCTGGTGCCCCGCTTCCGGCTGTACCGGTCGGTGAGCGAGCAGGTGATGGAGCTGCTGGGGCGGCTCTCGCCGCTGGTGGAGCCGCTGAGCCTGGACGAGGCGTTCGTCGACCTGGAGGCGGGCGGGGTGGCCGACGACTCGGCCTCGGCCCGTACGGCGGGGGAGCGGCTGCGCACGGCCATCCGGGCGGTGACCGGGCTGAGCGGCTCGGTCGGCCTCGCCGGGTCCAAGATGCTCGCCAAGATCGCCTCCGAGCAGGCCAAGCCGGACGGGCTGGTGCTCATAGAGCCCGGCACCGAGCGCGAGCTGCTGGCCCCCATGCCCGTACGGACGCTGCCCGGCGTCGGGCCCGCCACCGGGGACCACCTCCGGCGCGCCGGGATGACCACTGTCCACGACCTCGCGGAGGCCGGTGAGGCGGAGCTCGTACGGCTGGTGGGCAAGGCCCACGGCCACGGGCTGTACCGGATGGCGCTGGGGCTGGACGACCGGCCGGTGGTCGCCGAGCGGGACGCCAAGTCCGTATCGGTGGAGGACACCTTCGACGTGGACCTGCACGACCGGGTGCGGGTGCGCGCGGAGGTGGAGCGGCTGGCCGTGCGGTGCGTGGAGCGGCTGCGGTCCGCCGACCGGTCGGGGCGCACGGTGGTGCTGAAGGTGCGCCGCTACGACTTCTCCACCCTGACCCGCTCCGAGACCCTCAGAGGCCCCACGGACGACCCCACGGTGGTCCGTGAGGCGGCCGCGCGGCTCCTGGAGGCCGTGGACACCACCGGGGGCGTACGGCTGCTCGGTGTGGGCGTCACGGGGCTCGCGGACTTCACCCAGGAGGACCTGTTCGCGCAGGCCGCCGACGCGAAGAAGCTGGCGGAGCGGTCGGAGGCGCCCGAGCAGCCGGTCGCGGACGAGGCCGGGCAGGGCGGGGGACCGGCGGAGGAGGAGCCCGAGCGGGAGGCCGCGGAGCAGCTTGCCGCCCGCCGCTGGCCCGCCGGGCACGACGTACGCCACGCACTGCACGGGCACGGCTGGGTGCAGGGGAGCGGGGTGGGCCGGGTGACGGTCCGGTTCGAGGAGCCCGGGGGGCCGGTCGGCCGGGTCCTCACGTTCCGGACCGACGACCCGGAGCTGACCCCGGCCGACCCGCTGCCGCTGGTCCGCGACCCGGTCGACTACTCCTCCTGGCCGGCCAGCCTGCCGAAGTCGCGGTCGGGGCCGGTCTCCGCCACGGGCGGGGAGTCCAGGCCGTAATGCCGGTAGAGCTGGAGCTCCTGCTCGGGGGAGAGGTGCCGGCCGACGCCGAAGTCCGGCGCGCCCTTGATCAGCGCGCGGTCGAAGGGCACCCGCAGCTCGTCCTCGACGAATTCGCTGGGTTCCAGCGGGACGAAGGCGTCCCTGCTGAAGAGGCCGGTGCGGACGGCCGCCCACTCGGGGACCCCCGTCGCGTCGTCGAGATAGACCTCATCCACCGTTCCGATCTTGGTGCCCTTGCGATCGAACGCCTTGCGGCCGATCAGGCGGCGCGGATCGATATCGGTCTGCACGGTGCCTCCCACTGGTCGCAGCTGCGCAAGGGGTTCCCCGGCGACTCCAGGGGGCCCTGTCGCTCCACCAGCACCAGACAAGTGCAGATCCGTGGCGTCGGCCACTCGAGGACGCCACGAGGATGGCCGCTGGTAGGCTGGCAGATGGCTGCTGACCCCGTGCGGGAGAGTCCTCCGGTGCAGAATCCGGAGGCGCCGAAGGAGCAAATCCTCCCCGGAATCTCTCAGGCCCCCGTACCGCACGGACGAGGTCACTCTGGAAAGCAGGGCGGGTTCGTGCGGGCACATGCCGGGACGGACTCGACCCTCACCGACGGTGAAAGCCGGCACGCCCCCGGGCTGGCCGGTGAAGCTCTCAGGTTGAGATGACAGAGGGGGAGGCCGTTCGGGCACCCGCGCCGTGGTGCCCCTCGCAGGTCGTGACAGACCAGGAGGCCTCCACCATGACCCCCCGTCGCACTCCGCTCTCCCAGCTGGAGCAGGGCATTCCGTTCGAGCAGCGCCACATAGGGCCCGACGCCGAGGCCCAGGCGAAGATGCTCGCCCAGGTCGGCTACGGCTCCCTCGACGAGCTGACCGCCGCCGCGGTGCCCGACGTGATCAAGAGTGCGGAGGCCCTGAACCTTCCCTCGGCCCGCACCGAGGCCGAGGTGCTGGCCGAGCTGCGCTCGCTCGCCGACCGCAACAAGGTGCTCGCCCCGATGATCGGCCTCGGCTACTACGGCACCTTCACGCCGCCGGTCATCCTGCGCAACGTCATGGAGAACCCCGCGTGGTACACGGCCTACACGCCGTACCAGCCGGAGATCTCCCAGGGCCGCCTGGAGGCCCTGCTCAACTTCCAGACGATGGTCGCCGAGCTGACCGGGCTGCCCACCTCCGGCGCCTCCCTGCTCGACGAGGGCACCGCCGCCGCCGAGGCCATGGCGCTCTCCCGCCGCGTCGGCAAGGTCAAGAACGGCGTCTTCCTGGTCGACGCCGACACCCTGCCCCAGACCGTCGCGGTGATCCAGACGCGCGCCGAGCCGACCGGTGTCGAGGTCGTCGTCGCGGATCTGAGCGACGGCATCCCGGCCGGGATCGCCGAGCGCGGTGTCTTCGGCGTCCTGCTCCAGTACCCGGGCGCCTCCGGTGCCGTACGCGCCATCGAGCCCGTCATCGAGCAGGCCCACGAGCTCGGCGCGATCGTCACCGTCGCCGCCGACCTGCTGGCCCTCACCCTGCTCACCTCGCCCGGCGCCCTCGGCGCGGACATCGCGGTCGGCACCACCCAGCGCTTCGGCGTCCCGATGGGCTTCGGCGGCCCGCACGCCGGCTTCATGGCCGTCCGCGAGAAGTTCGCCCGCTCCCTGCCCGGCCGCCTCGTCGGCGTCTCCGTCGACGCCGACGGCAACAAGGCGTACCGCCTGGCCCTCCAGACCCGCGAGCAGCACATCCGCCGCGAGAAGGCCACCAGCAACATCTGTACGGCACAGGTGCTGCTCGCCGTCATGGCCGGGATGTACGCCGTCTACCACGGCCCCGACGGGCTGCGCACGATCGCCCGGCGTACCCACCGCTACGCCACGATCCTCGCCGAGGGCCTGCGGGCCGCCGGTGCCGAGGTCGTGCACGCCGACTTCTTCGACACGCTCACCGTGCGGGTGCCCGGTAAGGCCGCCGACATCGTCGCGGACGCCCGCGAGCGCGGGGTCAACCTCCGCCGCGTCGACGCCGACCACGTCTCCATCGCCTGCGACGAGACCACCACCCGCGCCCAGCTCTCCGCCGTCTGGGCCGCCTTCGGCGCCGACGCAGACATCGAGGCGCTGGACGGCTCGGTGGCCGACGCGCTGCCCGGGGCGCTGCTGCGGACCGACGACATCCTCACCCACCCGGTCTTCCACCAGCACCGCTCCGAGACCGCGATGCTGCGCTACCTGCGCAAGCTCGCCGACCGCGACTACGCGCTGGACCGGGGCATGATCCCGCTCGGCTCCTGCACCATGAAGCTGAACGCGACCGCCGAGATGGAGTCCATCACCTGGCCCGAGTTCGGCGCGCTGCACCCCTTCGCCCCGGCCGACCAGGCGCAGGGCTTCCTCACGCTCATCCGTGAGCTGGAGGAGCGCCTCGCCGAGGTCACGGGGTACGACGCCGTCTCCATCCAGCCGAACGCCGGCTCGCAGGGCGAGTTCGCGGGCCTGCTGGCCGTCCGCGCGTACCACCGGGCCAACGGCGACGACCAGCGCACCGTCTGCCTCATCCCCTCGTCCGCGCACGGCACCAACGCCGCGAGCGCGGTCATGGCGGGCATGAAGGTCGTCGTGGTGAAGACCGCCGACGACGGCGAGGTCGACATCGCTGACCTGCGGGCCAAGATCGAGCAGTACCGCGACGAGCTCTCCGTGCTCATGATCACCTACCCCTCCACCCACGGGGTCTTCGAGGAGCACGTCGCCGACATCTGCGGTGAGGTGCACGACGCGGGCGGCCAGGTCTACGTGGACGGCGCCAACCTCAACGCGCTGGTCGGGCTCGCCAAGCCCGGCAAGTTCGGCGGCGACGTCTCGCACCTGAACCTGCACAAGACCTTCTGCATCCCGCACGGCGGCGGCGGCCCCGGCGTCGGCCCGGTCGGCGTCCGCGCCCACCTCGCCCCGTACCTCCCCAACCACCCGCTCCAGCCCGCCGCGGGCCCGGAGACCGGTGTGGGCCCGATCTCGGCCGCCCCGTGGGGCTCGGCGGGCATCCTGCCGATCTCGTGGGCGTACGTCCGGCTGATGGGCGGCGAGGGGCTCAAGCGCGCCACGCAGGTCGCCGTGCTGGCCGCGAACTACATCGCCAAGCGGCTGGAGCCGCACTTCCCGATCCTGTACAACGGCCCGGCCGGACTGGTCGCGCACGAGTGCATCGTGGACCTGCGGCCGATCTCCAAGGCGACCGGCGTCTCCATCGACGATGTGGCCAAGCGCCTGATCGACTACGGCTTCCACTCGCCGACCATGTCGTTCCCGGTGGCCGGCACGCTGATGATCGAGCCGACCGAGAGCGAGGACCTGGCGGAGCTCGACCGGTTCTGCGACACGATGATCGCGATCCGCGCCGAGATCGAGAAGGTCGCCTCCGGGGAGTGGAGCGCGGACGACAACCCGCTGGCCAACGCCCCGCACACCGCCGCTGCGCTCGGTGGCGACTGGGAGCACGGCTACAGCCGCGAGGAGGCCGTCTTCCCGGCCGGTGTCTCCGCCGCCGACAAGTACTGGCCGCCGGTCCGCCGTATCGACGGGGCCTTCGGCGACCGCAACCTGGTCTGCTCGTGCCCGCCGCTGGAGGAGTACGACGGCTGACCCTTCGGGGTGGAGCGCTGACATGCGTCGGGGCCGGTGCGGGGAGTTCCCCGGGCCGGCCCCTTCTCCTGTACGGCTTCGTTCGTACGGTGGTGTCCGTGCGGCTCTCTCCGTACGTCCGCCCTCAGGCGGCCTTCACCACGCGGCCCGCCACCAACGGCCGGTGCGGGGCGATGATCTGCCCGTCCGGCAGCAGCTCGCCGGTGTCCTCGAAGAGCAGGACCCCGTTGCACAGGAGGCTCCAGCCCTGTTCGGGATGGTGTGCCGTCAGGCGGGCCGCCTCCCGGTCGGGCGAGTCGGCGGTGGGGCAGGGTGGCTGGTGCTGGCACATGGATGCGTTCTTTCGCTGCGTCGAGTCGAGTGTCCTGCGGCTGGATGAGAGGTTCATGGCCGCCCCCGTATCAGTCGGTCCGGTCCCAGTGTTGCCCTACGGGGATGATTCCGCAGGGATTTCGCTCCAGCTCTCCTTCTCCTCTCATGACGTGTCACCCGCGCGGACGGTTCACCGCAACTGCACCGTCACTTCGGGTGGTTCGGGGTGGCCTGAGCGGGCTAGTCCGAGTGGGTAGAACAGGGCCCCCGCGGTGGCCCGTTCCGCCACAGGCGTCGGGGTCACCACGGGGGCCGGCCGTCCACGGCCGCCGGTCAGGCGGAGCTGAGCAGGGGCCCGGGGCCCACGCGCAGGGTCATCACGGGCAGCAGATCGGCGACCCGGTGCGGCCGGTGCGCGGCGATGCCCGGCGGCGCCGGTGCCAGGGGCACCAGGACGTCGGCCGGGGCGAGCACACCGCCGGAGGCGTCGGAGGTGCCGGAGGCGTAGTCCCCGGTGTCGTCGTGCAGCCACAGGGTGAGCATGTACAGCTCGGGGATGGAGAGCAGTCTCGCCCGGTACGCCGTCGGCGAGGACTCCGCCTGGCGTACCGCGAGCTCCGTCGAGGCCAGATAGGGGCCCTCGAAGAAGTGCGAGAAGCTCCAGCCGTCCGGGGTGAGCATGGTGTCCGCCGCGGCGATCGCGCGGCCCTCGCTCCGGATCAGGAAGCGCCAGGCCGCGAGGCGGGTCCGGGGAACGGTCCCGGTGGGAGCGATCCGGTCCAGAACGTGCACGGGGAGCGGCAGTTCGGGGCTGAGCGGTCCCTGGACGGACCGGAGGGCGGAGGTGCGCGCCTCGCGGACCGCGGTGGGGGAACCGAGGGCGGCGAGAACGCTGCGCAGGGCGGGCGCGGGAGCCGAGGGGACATGCAGCGGCATAGTGGGTCGCCTCTCACTTGGAGACACGGTGATGCGTGGGCGGGTGCAGACGGCGCTGTCGGCGTGCGGGGCCAGAGGAGGCCGATGACGGGCCGGACGACGGGCCGGTTGCGTCAACTCTCTGCCTCGTCAGGCGGAGTTTATACGACACGTGTTCACTCAGTGTTTCCGCTAGCTGCCGGGGATATTTCGCGCAAGGCGACATCCGGACTTCGGAATGCGGTTTTCCTGGTGATTTGATCGGCCGTTTTCGGTCCCCGCCTGCGGCTTTTTCGGCGGCGCGGTAGGCCGAAACTCATCGGTGATTCCGCCGTGCACTTCCCGGGCGAAAATGCCGCTCGCCGGGTGCCGCCGGAATGTGCCCCCGGTCTCCGTCAACCAGCCTAGCGGGTTTCCGGTGCTCCGTGGGGCGTTACGGATCACTCCCACTGGGCATTATCGATCGTGATGCGAACGGCCCGGGCAGCGGGCCGACCACTGGAGGAGGGACCCCTCGATGGGGGAGAAGGTCGTGGCGGGCGCCGTTGACCTGTCCGATCGGCAGGCGTACCGCACCAAGCTCAACCAGTGCCTGGAGGGGCTGGGCAGACTGCTGGCGGAGCGGAGGTTCGACCGTCCCAGAAACCTGATGGGGCTGGAGATAGAGCTGAATCTCGCGGGGTCCGACGGGCTGCCCCGGATGATGAATCAGGAAGTGCTCCAGCGCATCGCGAGCCGCGATTTCCAGACCGAACTGGGGATGTTCAATCTGGAAGTAAATATCGTTCCGCACCGGCTCGGCGGCCGGGTATTCGATCAGCTCTCGGAGGAGTTGCGCACCGGTCTCGCCTACGCCCATCGCAAGGCCGGTGAGGTGGACGCGGGGATCGTCATGATCGGAATCCTGCCCACGCTCGGCGAGCACGACGTGGTCTCGGCGAATCTCTCGGACGTGGACCGCTACACCCTGCTCAACGACCAAATGGCGGCGGCCCGGGGGGAGGATTTCACCCTGGATATCGAGGGGGTGGACCACCTGGTCTGCTCCTCGCCCTCGATCGCCCCCGAATCGGCCTGCACCTCGGTGCAGTTGCACCTCCAGGTGACACCGGCCCGGTTCGCCGACGTGTGGAACGCGGCCCAGGCGATCGCCTCCGTCCAGATCGCGCTGGGCGCCAACGCCCCGTTCCTGTTCGGCAAGGAGCTCTGGCGCGAGTCCCGCCCCCCGCTGTTCCAGCAGGCCACCGACGTACGGCCGCCGGAGCTGGCCAACCAGGGGGTGCGGCCCAGGACCTGGTTCGGGGAGCGGTGGATCTCCTCCGCCTACGAGCTGTTCGAGGAGAACCTGCGCTACTTCCCGCCGCTGCTGCCGATCTGCGACGACGAGGAGCCGCTGCGCGTCCTCGACGAGGGCGGGGTGCCGGAGCTGGCCGAGCTGGTCCTCCACAACGGCACGGTCTACCGCTGGAACCGCCCGGTCTACGGGACGGTCGACGGCGTCCCGCACCTGCGGGTGGAGAACCGGGTGCTGCCGGCCGGGCCGACCGTCACGGACGTGATCGCCAACTCCGCCTTCTACTACGGGCTCGTCCGGGCGCTCGCCGAGGAGTCCCGCCCGGTGTGGAGCAAGCTCCCCTTCGAGGCCGCCGCCGAGAACTTCACCGAGGCGTGCCGCCACGGCATCGAGGCCGAACTGCTCTGGCCGCGCCCCGGCCGGGCCGGTGGACTGGCCAGGGTCCCCGCCGTACAGCTCGTACGGGAGGAGCTGCTCCCGCTGGCGGTGGCCGGGCTCGACGCCTGGCAGATCGAGCCCGCCGACCGGGACCGCTACCTCGGCGTCATCGAGGAGCGGTGCAGGCGGCGGGTCAACGGGGCCTCCTGGCAGGTCGCCACGTACCGCCGGGCGCTGGAGGCGGGACTCGGCCGGGAAGCCGCGCTGGCCGCGACCACCCGGCGCTACGCCGAGCTGATGCACGCCGGGGAGCCGGTGCACACCTGGCCGGTCGGGTTCCCGGCGCCCTGAACGCGGCCGGGCGGGGTGTTCCCGTACAGCCGGGTACGCGGGTGTGCCGTGGGGTGTTCGCGTACGCGGGTGTGTCCGGCGGCCTCCGTACGCGGACGGGGGCGGCGTCCCGGCCGGGCGCGCCGCCCTCACTCCTGGGCGGCGCGGCCGTTCTGTCCGGCCGTCATGATGGCCCGGAAGATGACGGCCTGGATCTCCGCCGGGTCGCTCACCTCGTACCCGTCGCCGCCGGTGATCCGCGCGATCTCGGCGACCTCCTCGCGGTCGGCGTCCGGGCCCACCGCGATGGCGATGACGGGAACGGGACGCTCGGGGTCGGCCAGCTCCTTCAGCCGGGCGGCCAGCGCACTCCGTGAGATGCCGTTCTCGTCCTGGTTGGAGCCGTCCGTGAGGATCACCAGGGCGTTGAACTTGCCCTTCACATACGTCGACCGGGCCTCCTGGTACGAGGCCAGCACCGTGTCGTACAGCCCCGTCGCCCCGCCCGGTACGGGCTGGAGCCCCGCGAACGCCGCCGAGAGCTTCTCCCGGTGGGTGGAGCCGCCCTGGGCGGGGTCGCCCAGCCGACGGGTCGGCATGAGCTTGCGGTAGTCCTTCTCGCCGTCCAGCGTGGTGGCGAACTCCCACAGGCCGATCTCGTCGTCCGGGGTGAACTGGGTGAGCGCCTGGATGAGCGACTCCTTGGTGACGTCCATCCGGGACCGGCCGCTGCCCGGCACCGGGGTGGCCATCGAGCCCGAGGCGTCGACCACCGTGGTCAGCCGGGCGCTCTGGACGGTGATCGTCCACATCCCCAGCATCTCCTGGAGCTCCTTCGCCGACGGCGCCTCGGCCGCCGAAGTGTCGTACGGCTGCGGCGACTTGCCGCCCGCCGGGGTGACCACGGCGTCGTCGGCGCCACCGTCGGCCGGGCGGAACCCGTACCGGGCGAACACGGCCTGCGAGCTCCTGTCGTTGAGCAGGGTCATGAAGCGCAGGGCCGCGCGGGACTGGGGGAGGGTCAGCTTCTCCTCGTCGACCAGGGTGTACGGGTAGTCCAGCAGCGGGGTGCCGTCCTCCGGGTAGAAGAGGTCCAGCCTGCCGCTGCCGGTGGCCTCCGCGTTGTGGGTGAAGGCGGCCTGCTCGGATATGAGGACCGCCTGATTGCGTTTCGGGTTGCCCTCCTCGGCGCCGGAGCCGCTGCGCGCCAGGGTCTCCAGCACCTGGGCGTCGCTGTCCGACATCCGCTCGGCCAGCACCTTCGCGGTCTCCGCGACCCTGGTGTCGCTGTCCCCGCCCTGCTGCGCGGACGAGGCGCCGATGCTGGTGAGCGCCAGCAGACCGGTCGCGCTGCGCGCCGGATCGGCCGCGCCGAGGCGGACCTTGCCCGACCGGAGGGCCGCGCCGACCGACTCGGCCCAGGAGTACGTCTTCTCCGGCCAGCCCAGGCGCTTCGACGCCGACGGCACCATGGCGAGGGTCACCGGGGAGGAGGCCACCGAGTCCGAGGGGGAGATGGGGGTGCCCGTGCCCAGCCCCTCCGCCCGGTCCAGCCACAGATCGGAGTCGGGCAGCCAGACCTGGAAGCCGGGGGCCTCGGCCCCGCTCGCGAGCGCGTCGGCCACCTTGTAGGAGTCGCGGGCCACCACCTCCACGTCCAGGCAGCGGCCGTCGGACCTCACCTCGTCCGCGAGGGTCTGCCCGGCTATGGCGCGGACCGCCGGCGCGATGTCCGGGGAGGCGGCCAGGGTCAGGTGTACGGCGGAGTCCTCGCAGGACTCGGAGAACGACAGCAGACCGCCCTTGACCGCCACCGCTGTTCCCGTCGCCACGGCGAGGACGAGCAGGGTGGCGACGGCGATGGTGCGACGCCTACGTCGTGGGGATGCGTCCCCGCGTTCTTCCCGTGCGTAGGCGTCGGGCATGCTGTGACGTCCCATGTCGGTGGAGCCCCCTGAAGGCGAACGATGAACGGTGAACAAGGAAAAGGGGGACCGCACCGTCGATGGTGGTCGTCCCCCGGCCTGTCGCGCATGATCTTCGTACCTGCATTCGAGACCCTAGCGGGACGGTGGGTGGGATGAGACGCGATTGCAGAACAAAAGGCAGGTGTACCGGTGGAGGTGGGGCGCATGGCTGATTCTTTTCCCCAAGAGGGCTCATCGCGAAGGATCTTGCGGTCGGAGACGCTGCTGGTCCTGGCGCTCTCTCTGGGCGCCAGTGCGGTGTCCGCGCTCATCAGTTTTGTCGGATCGCTGACGAAACCAGGGGGTTTGAAGGACCAGGCGGCGACGCTGAACGGTTCGTACGCCCCGGGCCGTCCATGGCTTGATCTGGCGTGGCAAATGTTCGGAATCGCAACGGCTCTGGTGCCGGTCGCGCTCGTGGCGCACCTGCTGATCAGGGAGGGCGCGAGCCTGCGGACGATCGGGTTCGACCGGACCCGGCCGTGGTCCGACCTCGGACGCGGAACACTGATCGCGGCCGGTATCGGCAGCGCCGGGCTTGCCTTCTACCTGGTGGCCAGGGCCACCGGCTTCAACCTCACCGTCGTACCGGAGTCGCTGCCCGACGTCTGGTGGAAGTTCCCCGTGCTCATCCTCGCCGCTGCGGAGAACTCCGTGGTGGAGGAGGTCATCGTCGTCGCCTACCTGCTGCGGAGGCTGGACCAGCTGGGCTGGACGCCGATGGCCTCGCTGGTCGCCAGCTCCGTACTGCGCGGCTCGTACCACCTCTACCAGGGCATCGGCGGCTTCATCGGCAACCTGGTGATGGGCGTCGTCTTCGTGCTGCTGTACCGGCGTTGGGGGCGGGTGGGGCCGCTGGTCGTCGCCCATACGCTGCTCGACATCGGGGCGTTCGTCGGGTACGCGCTGCTCGCCGGGAAGGTGGACTGGCTGCCGACGCCGTGAGGGAGGGGCGGTGCGGAGGGTTTCCCGTACGCCGCCCCTCCTGTCCTGCTGAAGGCCCGTGGCCGAAGCTCAGAAGGACGTCAGCAGCTCGCCGTCGATGACCGTGACCGCCGTGCCGGTCAGCAGGGTGCGCTCGCCGCGCAGCGAGGTGCGTACGAGGCCCGAGCGGGCGGACGCCTGGAGCCCGGTCAGATCGTCCCGGCCGAACCGGGCCGACCAGAACGGGGCCAGCGCGGTGTGGGCGCTGCCGGTCACCGGGTCCTCGTCGATGCCGACGCCCGGGAAGAAGCCGCGCGAGACGTAGTCGTAGCCACGTGCCGGGTCCTCGGCGGCGGCCGTGGCGATGACGCCCCGCCGCGAGTGGGCCGCGAGGGCGGCGAAGTCCGGGGACAGAGCCCGTACGGTCGCCTCGTCGCGGAGCTCCACGAGCAGGTCGCCGATGTGCTCGCCGGTGTCGTGCACCGAGACCGGCTCCGCGCCCAGCGCCTCGGCCAGACCGGACGGCGGTGCGGCCTCCTCGCGGAGCGGGGCGGTGGGGAAGTCGAGGGTGAAGGCGCCGTCCGGGCGGGCGGTGGCGGTGAGGAGCCCGCAGCGGGCGGAGAAGCGTACGGTGCCGGTGGCCCGGCCCGTGGAGTGCAGGACGTGCGCGGTGGCGAGCGTGGCGTGCCCGCACATGCCGACCTCGGTGGCCGGGGTGAACCAGCGCAGCGCCCAGTCGGCCTCGCCGCCCGGCGGCAGCGGATGGGCGAACGCCGTCTCGGAGAGGTTGACCTCGGCGGCGATCTCCTGGAGCCGTTCGTCGTCCGGGAAAGCGGCGGACTCCAGCAATAGGACCCCTGCGGGGTTGCCGGAGAAGGGGCGGTCGGTGAACGCGTCGACGATACGAATCCTCATGCGGCGACCGTAGAGCGCCCGCACGGCCACCGGCCAAGGCCAATCCGGGGTTCCTGGCCCCTTGTGCCCACGCGCCCCGGGCCTGCGCGCCCGCTGTTCAGGGGCAGGGGGCGCCGCCGCTACGGGGGAGGCCCGGCCGGGTGTCGAGCGACCAGGTGTGTGTGCAGCCGGGGCACTGGAGGTGCAGGACCGGGCCGTTGCTGGAGATCAGATAGCGCCAGTGATCGCCGCAGGTGCGGCGGTCCGCGCAGGCCGCGCAGTGGCGGGCGTCGTCGCAGGCGGGGCAGGCCACCCAGGCGCGGCGGGCGAGGTCCGCCTGCGGATCAATGGGCAGCCGCACGGCCCGGACCCTCGTCGGGCAGGACACCGGCGGCCACCAGCCGGTCGTAGGTGCGCTGCTGTTCGGCGTCCAGGCCCGAGTAGAGCAGGGAGTACGCCTCGTTCTCGCTGCGGAGCGCGGCCACCGGGTCCCAGTCGGGCCCCAGCGCGGCGACCACCTCGGCCCGTCGCCGTGCCTCCTCGAAGGTCAGGTCGATCGTGAAGGGGACGAGCTCGGCTGTCCTGTCCTGGTGCATGGCTGCGCTTCCGTTCCGAGGTCCGAGGGGTGAAACCTCACCATCTGTACCAGTCCTCCGAGGCGGCAGGGAAGGGTGACCTAAGTCGCCCGGTGCGGTGCCGTTCTCCGCCGTCCCGGGGCCGTGTCCCCGGATCGGCGGGCGAGGGCGGGGGTTTGTCCGGTACGGGGGTGCTCGCGGCGGCCCCGCCCTGCGCACGGGCCTGTGGCGCACGTCATGGCGGGAGTCTTTGCCCGGGCGGGTCGTGTTCGCCTCCGCCTCGCCCGACGAGCTGGGTGTCCCCGACGGGCCGGGTGTCCTCGACCACGACGTCGCGCTGCCCTCCGGGGAGACCGTCCGCGACCCGGTTCGCACGGCCTGCGGCAGCACCTTGCCAGGCGATAGCTTCCGATATATCGTTGACGCATCGCGACAGATCGACGATGGAAGGAGCGTAGCGATGCGTTCACACGGATACGAGCACGAGCATGAGCACGGACCGGGGCACTACGGGCCCGGTCATCACGGTCGGGGCGGTCATGGCCGAGGCGGTCACGACGGGCGCCGGTCCGCCTTCGGGCCGTTCGGGCCGCCGTTCGGCGGCGGTCCCTTCGGTGGTGGGCGCGGCCGGGGCGGAGGCCGGGGCAGGGCGCGGCGCGGAGATGTGCGCGCGTCGATCCTGGCCCTGCTGAAGGACCGGCCGATGCATGGGTACGAGATGATCCAGGAGATCGGCGAGCGCAGCGGCGGGGCCTGGAAGCCCAGCCCCGGTTCGGTCTATCCGACGCTCCAGCTGCTGGAGGACGAGGGGCTGATCGTCAGCGCGAGCGAGGGCGGCAAGAAGCTCTTCACGCTCACCGACTCCGGGCGCGGCGAGGCCGAGTCCGGGCCCGAGGCTCCCTGGGAGGAGGCCGGGCGCGGTGCGGACTGGGAAGGCGTGAACGAGATCCGGCAGGCCGGGTTCGGTCTGATGGAGGCGTTCGGGCAGGTCTGGAAGACCGGCTCTCCCGATCAGCGGCAGAAGGCGCTGGCCGTCATCAACGACGCCCGTAAGAAGCTGTACCTGATTCTCGCCGACGAGCACTGAGCCGGTGCCCGGCCATCGAAGCGGAGAGGGGCCCGCAGGCAGCGGGCCCCTCTCCGCTTCGGTCGTCGTGGTCAGGGTTCAGGGGGTGACGAGGGCGTCGAGCTTGCGCAGGGACTCCTGGAGCGCCGCCGTCGCGGAGTCCTTGAGCTTTCCGCCCATCAGGGAGACGGCCGCCCCGGTGAACTCCCCGTCGATGCGCAGCACGGTGGCGGCGCCGTCCGGGGACGGGGTCAGGGAGTAGCGCATGGCCAGGCTGACCCCCATCGGGCCCGTGCCCCGGGTCGTCAGCAGCCTGCCGTCCGCCAGTTCGCCGACCGTCCAGGTCACCTCGGCGGGGAAGCCCATGAGCTTCATGTTCTCCTCATAGGTGGCCCCGAGCTCAAGCGTCGCCGGACCGCCCTTGGGGAAGCTCGTGTGGGTGGCGTTCCACTCGCCGTACGACGAGAAGTCCGTCAGCTGGGCCCAGACCTTCCCGGCGGGTGCCTCGATGCGTGCCTCCGCGCTGACTTCGGCCATGCGATCACCCCTGGTTCGTCCGATTCACGGTGTCACGGTGGCGCGGAACGTAACGGCGGCGGCTTCAACATTCAATGCTGATGCACCGTCAGATTTGCTGGGGCTGCCGGTTCCGCCAGATCTCCGCCGCGTCGAAGCGGTCCGACGCGCGGGGGTGCGGCCCCTCGTCATGGCAGTGGAAAGCGGTCCAGAACAGGTCGGCGGGCAGAGCGTCGTCCGGTGCGTACACGCGGTAGACGTACTGCATCCCGTCCTGCGCGAGCAGTGCGACCAACCAGAACACCCGTGGTTCCCTCCGTCCGGAGCCGATGCGTTGTTGCCGTTGCCGTGCGTTGCTTGCTGTGGCCTGAGGGACGTACGGGGAGGGGGTGGCGGTTTCCCGGGGGCGTGCGGTGCAAGGCGGCGCGCGCCCCCTGAGGGCGATGGTTGTACGTCGTGCCGCGATCTCATCCGCAAGGAGGAGGGGGCGCTCCGGTGCGCCCAACTTGGGTGGGACGCGCGAATGGGCCGCTCCGCCGATGCCTCACCGCCCGGGGACTGATGGGGTGGAGTAGTGCAAAACCGGACGCCGAGGAACCCCGAACAGCCCGCCCCGAACCCCGTCGGACCCGACGCCGGGTTCACCGTCGAGCTGGCCTCGGTGGTGACGGGTGCGCGCAGGCGCGCGCTGCGGGACGGCGACCGCCAGATCGACACCGCCCACCTTCTGCACTCCCTCCTCGAGAGTGACCCCGAGGTCCGTGAAGCCTTCGACGGAGGGCCGCAGCTGGCCCGGGTGCTCGGCTACCTCGTACAGCGCAGCATCGGTTACGGGCTCCGCTGGCAGGGGTCGGTGGAGGACTCCGGGGCCCTTCCCGTCGTACGGGACCCGGCGGCGGACGGCTGGTCGCCGTCGGCCGTCGCCGCGATGGAGGACGCTCTGTACCGGGCCGGGCTGCGGGGCGAACCGCGCGCCTGTGGCCTCGACCTCCTCGCCGCGCTGGCCGCCGACGGCGAGTGCCGTGCGGTGGAGGTGCTGGGCCGGGCGGGCGTGGACGCGCGGTGGCTGTCGGGGCGGGCGGTGGAGCGTACGGCGGGGGCGCCGGAGCGGGCGTGACGAGGGGGCGTACGGGCGGCGGTGAGGTGTACGGGTGGGGCGTCCGGGGGCGCGGGTGACGGCGGGGCCGTCTCGACAGGTGTGACAGAGGTGACGGTGCTGTCGGCTGCTGTCATGATGTGCCGATGCACGCGTCTCGGGGTACCCAGAAGAGAAGCGCCGGCCTGGGGCTCGCCCTCCTGTCGGCCTTCGCGTTCGGCGGCTCGGGGGTCGCCGCCAAGCCGCTGATCGAGGCGGGGCTCGACCCGCTGCACGTGGTGTGGCTACGGGTGGCGGGCGCCGCCCTCATCATGCTGCCCGTCGCCTGGCGGCACCGGAACCTGGTACGCGAACGGCCCGCCCTGCTCGCCGGGTTCGGGCTCTTCGCCGTGGCCGGGGTGCAGGCGTGCTACTTCGCCGCCATCTCCCGTATCCCGGTCGGCGTGGCGCTTCTTGTCGAGTATCTGGCCCCCGCGCTGGTCCTCGGCTGGGTCCGGTTCGTCCAGCGCAGGCCCGTCACCCGGGCCGCCGCGCTCGGTGTGGTCCTGGCGGTCGGCGGTCTGGCCTGTGTCGTGGAGGTCTGGGCCGGGCTGAGCTTCGACGCGCTCGGGCTGCTGCTCGCCCTCGGTGCCGCCTGCTGTCAGGTGGGCTACTTCGTCCTCTCCGACCACGGCGGCCAGGAAGGCAGGGGTGAGGGCACCGACGGCCGACGGGCCGAACCTCCGCATCCGCTCGGCGTCATCTCATACGGACTGATCGTCGGCGCCCTCGTCCTCACCGTCGTGGCGCGCCCGTGGGGCATGAACTGGTCCCTGCTCGGCGGCACCGCCGGGATGAACGGCACCGGGGTTCCCGCCTGGGCGCTGCTCGGCTGGATCGTGCTGGTCGCCACCGTGCTCGCGTACGGCAGTGGCGTCGTCTCCGTCCGCAGGCTCTCGCCGCAGGTCGCCGGGGTCGTCGCCTGCCTGGAGGCGGTCATCGCGACCGTGCTGGCCTGGGTGCTCCTCGGCGAGCACCTCTCCGCCCCGCAGCTCATCGGCGGCTTCGTGGTCCTGACCGGCGCGTTCATCGCCCAGTCGGCCGCCCCGAAACCGCCGTCGGGACCCGTCGCCGCGGGGGCGGGGGCGGCGGCCGGTGCCGTCGAGGGCGCCGTAGGAAGCGAGTTGTCCGCCGGGCGCGCCCCGCATTAGTGTGCCGGTCATGCATCTGACTGTGCTGCCGCCGCCCGCCGCCTAGCGCGGGCGGCCACTCCTGACGAAGACCGGGCTCGGGCAGTCCCCGAGCGGTCCGTCGCTGCCCGCGTGCGGAGCCGAGCGACCACCACCCTGTCCTTCTCAGGAGCAGTCCTATGTCCATGCCCGCTGTTTCCGCGCTGCCCGTCGGGCGGAGCCTGCTGTATCTCGTCGTCGCCGGAGTCGCCTGGGGCACCGCCGGTGCGGCGGCCTCCCTGATCTTCCGGGTCAGCGATCTCGGCCCCCTCGCCCTGTCCTTCTGGCGCTGCGCCGGGGGCCTCGTCCTGCTGGCGGGGGCGCTCGCCCTGCGTCCCCGCCGTGCGCCCCGGCGGCCCGAGCCCCAAAGCCGCCGGCTGCTGCGCGTCCTGGGGACGGGGGTGGGGCTGACCGTGTTCCAGAGCGCGTACTTCGCGGCGGTGGACGTCACCGGTCTCGCCGTCGGGACCGTCGTCACCCTGGGCGCCGGGCCCGTCCTGATCGCCGTCGGTGCGCGCGTGCTGCTGGGCGAACGCCTCGGCTGGGGCGGTCTCGCCGCCGTGGCGGGCGCGCTGGCCGGTCTCGCCGTGCTCGTCCTGGGGGGTGAGGGCGGCGAGGTCGTCCCGGCCGGGGTGCTGCTCGCGCTCCTGTCCGCCTCCGGATACGCGGCGATCACCCTGCTCACCCGGTGGCTCGGGCGGGACGGCGGCGGTGGTGACGCGCTGACCACCAGCGCCTGGGCGTTCGGCGTCGGAGCGGTCGGGCTGCTGCCCATGGCGGCCGCCGAAGGGCTCGTGCCGCACACCGCCGAGACCGGGCAGGTGCTGTGGCTGCTCTTCTACGTGGCGGCGGTGCCCACCGCGCTCGCGTACGCGCTGTACTTCGCGGGGGCCGCGGCCGTCCGCTCGGCGACCGTCTCCGTGATCATGCTCCTGGAGCCGGTGAGCGCCGCGGTCATCGCGGTGACCGTCCTGCGGGAGCGGCTGACGGCGGCCACCGTCGTCGGCACCCTGCTCCTGCTGGCCGCCGTGGCCGGGCTGGCGGCGGCCGAGGCGCGGGGGGCCGCTGCCGCGCGCCGGAGGGAGAACGGGGCCGAGGCCGTGGCGGTGTAGCGGCCCGGGCGGCGGGCTCGTGGCGGGGTGTCCGGGTGGCGGGCTCGCGGTCATGTGCCGGGGTCCGGCCCGGGTCCGCCTGTCCGCTCGGGACTCCCGGGGTCAGAGCGCGTGGAGGTAGTCCGGTATGCCGACGGCCGGGTCCAGGTCGTCCGCCGGGACCGGGCGCGCGTGGCCCCGGGTGAGCGGCACGATCCCGGTCCAGTGGGGGAGGGCGAGGTCCTCCGGCTCGTCGTTGGGGCCGCCGGTGCGGACCTTCGCGGAGACCTCGTCCAGGTCCAGCCGGATCACCGCCGTGGCGGCCAGCTCCTTGGCGTTGGCCGGACGCGCGTCCTGTGAGCGGCCGGGGACGGCCTGGTCCACGATGGAGTCCAGGGCGATGCGCAGCTCCTCGGGGTCGGTCACGGTGGTGGCGGTGCCGTGGACCACCACGGAGCGGTAGTTCAGCGAGTGGTGGAAGGCGGACCGGGCCAGCACCAGGGCGTCGACATGGGTGACGGTCAGACAGACCGGCAGGCCCGGGTCGGCCGCCCGGATGGTCCGCAGCGGCCGCGATCCGGTCGACCCGTGCACGTACAGCCGCTCCCCGACCCGTCCGTACATGGTCGGCAGCACGACCGGCGCCCCGTCCCGGACGAAGCCGAGGTGGCAGAGGTAGGCCCCGTCGAGGATCGAGTGGACCAGCTCGCGGTCGTAGGAGGCGCGTTCCCTGGACCGGGTGGGCACCGTGCGGTCGGTGGGGGTGTACGAGGAGGGGGCCGTCGCAGACGTCGTGGCGGGGTGCCGCATTGCGTACTCCATTGCACTAGTGCATACTGTTGTTTGTGCTAGGAGAGTATCGGATCAGTGGGCGGCGCGCATCGGAGATCGCCGCCAGTGTGGAGCGCGGGGTCGGCTCCGGAGAGCTCGCGCCCGGTCATGTGCTGCCTCCCCTGCGGGAGTTGGCCGCCCGCCTGGAGGTCAATCCGAATACGGTGGCCGCCGCCTACCGGACCCTGCGCGAGCGCGGAGTGATCGAGACGGCGGGCCGCCGGGGGAGCCGGGTGCGGGCGCGCCCCGCCAGCACGCCCCGCGGCTCCCTGCGGATCGAGGCGCCGCCGGGCGTACGCGACCTCGGCGAGGGCAACCCCGATCCGGCCCTGCTGCCGCCCCTCGGCCCGGCGCTCGCCGCGGCCGCCGCGATCGACGCCGAACACCCCGGTCTGTACGGGGAGGAGCCCGTGGTCCCGGAGTTCGCCGCGTACGCGCGGGGCGCGATGGACGCCGACGGGGTGCCGGAGGGGCCCGTCGCCGTGACCTCCGGCTCCCTCGACGCCATCGAACGGGTGCTCGCCGCGCATCTGCGGCCGGGGGACACGGTGGCGGTGGAGGACCCGGGGTGGGGCAGTGTGCTCGACCTCGTCCCCGCGCTCGGGCTGCGTGCCGTACCGGTCGGGGTGGACGACGACGGGCCGCTGGTCGCGGACGTGGAGCGGGTGCTGCGGGCCGGGGCGCGGGCGCTCGTCGTCACCGACCGGGCGCAGAACCCGACCGGGGCCTCGGTGGGCGAGGGCCGCGCCCGGGAGCTGAGGGCCGTGCTCGCCCGCCACCCGGACGTGCTGCTGATCGAGGACGACCACGGCCACGCCATCGTCGACCTGCCGCTGCACCCGCTGGCGGGCACCACGGACCACTGGGCGTTCGTCCGGTCGGCGGCCAAGGCGTACGGGCCCGATCTGCGGGTCGCCGTACTCACTGGCGACCCGGTCACGGTCGACCGGGTCGGGGGGCGGCAGCGGCTGGGGCCCGGCTGGGTCAGCCGGCTGCTCCAGCGTGCGGTGCTCCACCTGTGGACCTCGGACGCCGTGGACACCGCCGCTGTCGCCCGGTCGTACGGAGAGCGCCGCGACGCCCTCGTACGGGCGCTGGCGGAGCGGGGGGTGGCGGCTCGCGGGCGCAGCGGGATGAACGTGTGGGTGCCCGTCAGCGACGAGACCGGGGCCGTCACCCGGCTGCTGCGCGCGGGGTGGGCGGCGGCCCCCGGCGCGCGCTTCCGGGTGGCCACGCCCCAGGCGGTGCGGCTCACCGTCTCCCGGCTGGGCGCGGCGGACATCGGGCCGCTGGCCGACGCGGTGGCGGCGGCGGCCGGACCGGCGCGGCCGGTCACGTACGGGTGAGACGTGCGCGTACGGTCGTCTGCCGTTGTGGGCGCCTGGTCATGTACGGGGATGGAGGAGGCGGGCTCGTACGGTTGGGGTCATGTACGGCTGAGGCGCTCCGGCCGGACGTCCGGCGTACGGGGCCGGGGGCGGGCGGCGGCCGACGGGCGGCTCTGGGTGAGGGCCGCTCCGGCCAGCACGATCACCGCGCCCACCGGGGTGTTCCAGGTCAGCTGCTCGCCCAGCAGGGTCACGCCCGCCGCCGTGGCGATCACCGGGATGAAGTAGGTGACCATCTGCCCGGTCGTCGGGCCCACCTCCTGGACCAGCCCGTACTGGAGCAGCACCGCGAGGCCCGTGCCGAGCGCGCCCAGCGCCAGGACGGACAGGGTGGGCAGGACCGGGAACGAGTCCGGTGCGGAGGTGAACACCGGGGTCACCACGGCCAGTTGGAGCGTCCCCACGAAGAGCTGGCTGCCGGTGAGCGTCAGCGTCGACGAGCCGGTCCCCGCCAGCGTACGGCGGACGTAGATCCAGCCGACCGCGTAGCTGAACGAGGCCAGCAGCGCCATGCCCGTACCCGGCAGGTCCAGGCCGGAGAAGCCCTGCCAGGCACCCAGGACGGTCAGGACGCCGAGGAAGCCGATGCCCAGGCCCGCGACCCGGCGGCGGGTCGGGCGGTCCTCGGAGAGGGCGACCACCGAGAGGGCCATGCCCCACAGGGGCGAGGTCGCGTTGCAGATACCGGCGAGGGTGGAGGGGATCGTCAGCTCGGCGTAGGAGAAGAGGGAGAACGGCAGGGCGTTGAGGAAGAACGCCGCCACCGTGATGTGCCCCCAGGTCCGGGCCGAGCGCGGCAGCCGCTCGCGGCGCACCGCCATCGCGACGGCCAGCACGGCGGTCCCGGCGAGCAGCCTGCCCAGGGTGACCTGGAACGGCGCGTACCCCTCGGTGCCCACCTTGATGAGCAGGAAGCTGAACCCCCAGATGAGGGAGAGCGCGGCGAACCGGATGCGCCAGTCCACGGCGGGGCGCCGGGCGGCGGGAGCGGGCGGAAGAGGGGGCACGGAGGCGGCCGGAGGGATGGCGGGCTGCTGGCAGGGGGCGCTCATGGCTCCACGATGACGAACCGTACTGGTTAGAACAAGCGAGAGTTTCTGCGCCTTTTCGCTTAGCATTGCTTACATGTTGAATCTGGAGCGGCTGCGCACCCTGGACGCCCTCGCCCGGCACGGCTCGGTGAGCGGGGCCGCCGGAGGGCTGCATGTCACCACATCGGCGGTCTCGCAGCAGATGGCCAAGCTGGAGCGCGAGGTCGGCCAGCAGCTGCTGACCCGGAACGGCCGGGGGGTCCGCCTCACCGACGCGGGCCGGCTGCTCGCGGACCACGCCGCCCGTATCCTGTCGCAGGTGGAGCTGGCCCAGTCCGACATCGAGGCCCAGCGGGGCGAGGTGGTCGGCGAGGTGATGCTCTCCGCCTTCCCCACGGCGGCGCGCGGACTGCTGCCCGCCACACTGCTCGCCCTGCGCGCCGGCCATCCGGAACTGAGGGTGCGGACGCGGGAGCTGGAGCCCGAGCAAGGGCTCCTCGCCGTGCTGCGGGGCGATGTCGACGTGGCCGTGGTGCTCGACTGGAGCAACAAGCGGCTGCCCGTGCCCGGTGGTCTGACCAAGGCCGAACTCCTCGACGACGCACCGGACATCGCCATGCCCGCCGGGCATCCGCTGGCGGGCCGGGCCGAAGTGGAGCTGGAGGACTTCGCGCAGGACGAGTGGGTCTCCTGGCCGGAGGGGGAATTCTGTTACGAGTGGCTCGTGTTCACCCTGCGCTCCCGGGGCATCGAGCCGCGCATCTCCCATCTGGCTGGGGAGCACCACACCCAACTGGCCCTGATCGCCGCCGGGTTCGGTGTCTGCGTGGCGCCACGGCTGGGCCGGGGCCCGGTCCCCGAAGGGGTCTCCCTGGTGCCGGTGCGGCAGACCGTGCGCCGCCACATCCATGCCGTCTGGCGTACGGACGCCGACCGCCGTCCCTCGGTCCGGGCCACGGTCGACGCGCTGCGGGCGGTGGGGGAGCGGGTGGCGGGCGGGGCTCCGGCCACCGGGTGACTACCGCCCCAGCTCCGCGAGTTTGCGGAAGTCCCACGAGGTGACGGTGTCCGGGGTGAGCCGCAGCCAGGCGTGCCGGCCGTCGTGCGGCATCTCCGTCATCCCGAAGTACTTCGCGGGGAACAGTCGCTCCGGTACGTCGAGTTCGGCGCACGGCTCACCCGTACGCGGAGCCTCGCCGACGAACCGGACCGTACCGGCCAGCTCCACACCGCGCAGTTCGTCGTACGTCTCGCCGTCGTCGACCACGACGGCGAGCCGCGGGTCCTCGCGCAGCTGGGACCAGCGCAGGCTGCGGGTGATGGAGTACAGCCAGAGCGAGGAGCCGTCCCAGACGAACCAGAGCGCGCCGATGTGCGGAGGCCCGTCGGCGGCGAGGGTGGCGACCCGGCAGGTGCGCTGCTCGCGGAGATAGGCGTCCCGCTCCCCGGGGGTCATCATGATCCGGCGGCCGCGGCGCTGGGTGTCGGTCATGCGGTGTCCTCCCCTTGCTATCTGATGATGTGTCAGAAATCATGGGGGCTCCTTCCGTGCGGCGCAACGCCGTCCGCCGCACGGCGGGCGGAAGAAGTGGAAGCGGCAGAGGAAGAGGTGGCCCCGTGGCGTCCAGGGAATCGCAGGAACGGCTCGCCGCGCTGCTGGCCCCCGCCACCACCGTACTGCTGACCGTCGAATGCCAGCGGGGTGTCGTGGGACCGGACAGCGCTCTGCCCGAACTCGCCAGGGCCGCCCGCTCCTCGGGCGCCCTCGACAACATCGCCCGCCTGGTCGCCGCCGCCCACGAGGCCGGGGTCCAGGTCATGCACGCCGTCGCCGAGAGCCGCCCCGACGGGCGCGGCGCCAACCGCAACGCCCGTCTCTTCCGCGCCGCCGCCCGGCTCCCCGTCCAGCAGCACACCGGCACCACCGCCGTACGGATCGCGCCGCCCGTCGAGGTGGCGGAAGAGGACCTCGTCGTGCGCCGGTTGCACGGGCTCTCGCCGCTCGCCGGGACCGATGTGGACGCCCTTCTCCGTAACCTCGGCTGCCGCACGCTCGTCGTCACCGGGGTCTCGGCCAACGTCGCGATCCCCAACGCCGTGTTCGACGCCGTCAACCTCGGCTATACGGCGGTCGTCCCGTCCGACGCGATCGCGGGGGTGCCCGCCGAGTACACCCCCGCGATGATCCGCAACACTCTCGCCCTGGTCGCCACCGTCACCACCACCGACGACATCCTGGGCCGCTGGAAGGGGCCCAGGAGGCAGACGGGGTAGGTTGCGGGGGTCCTGAACCCGACACGGACGAGGAGCCCGACCGGTGACCACCGACCCTCGCACCGCCCCGCCCCGCTCCGGCAGTGAGCGCGACACGCTGCGGGCCTTCCTCGACTACCACCGCGAGACGCTCGCCATGAAGTGCGACGGGCTCACCGACGAGGAGCTGCGGCGGCGGTCGATGCCGCCGTCGACGCTTTCGCTGCTCGGCCTGGTGCGGCACATGGCGGAAGTCGAACGGGCCTGGTTCCGCCGGGTGTTCGAGGACAACGACGCCCCGATGGTCTGGTCCGACCGGATCGACTTCCAGGCGGCGTACGACGCGAGCGCGTCGACCGGGGCCGAGGCGTTCACGGCCTGGGAGGCCGAGGTCGCGCACTCGCGCCGCATCGAGCGGGAGGCCGCGTCCCTGGATCTGGCCGGGCACCAGCCGAGGTGGGGCCAGGACGTGTCGCTGCGGATGGTGATGGTGCACGTACTGCTGGAGTACGGCCGCCACAACGGGCACGCGGACTTCCTGCGGGAAGGCGTGGACGGGACCGTCGGCGCCTGAGCGCCTGCCGTCTCTGTCAACTTCCTTACGAAGCAACGGAGTCGGCCACCGCCACGCGGGCTGCCGCGGCGGCGGCCGACACGGCGGCGACAGGCCCTACACCAGTGTGATCGACCCGCCTTCCACCGTGATCTCCCGCGCGGGCAGCGGCCGGGTGGCGGGCCCGCCCGTGGGGCTGCCCGTCCCCGCGTCGAACGTCGAATTGTGGCAGGGGCAGGTGATCGTCCCGTCCCTGACGTCCTTGACCGCACACCCCTGATGGGTGCACGTGGCCGAGAACGCCTTGAACTCACCGGCTTTCGGCTGGGTCACCACGACCTTCTGCGCGGCGAAGACCACCCCGCCGCCCTCCGGGATGTCCGCCGTCCGCGCGAGGACGGCCGCGCCCTCCCCGCCGCTCCCCGGCTGCCCGGCCGACTCCGCGCCTCCCGAGCCGTCCGAACCCCCGCACGCGGTGAGTGCGGCAGCCGCTCCGGCGGCCCCCACCGCCAGGACGACGGTGCGGCGTTCGAGGAGGATACGGCGCTCCTGCGCTGCGCTCATCGCGGCAATTCCCTTCATCGGTATCCATGAATGACTACGGCTCCGGCCGCATGACCACGGCCTCGGTCATGGGTACGGAGAGCGGGGCGCGGGTGTTCAGCGCGGGGTGCGGGGACGGCCGATAGCCTGGGCGCATGCTCACCGAAGTCACTGCGACCCGCTACGTCACGCCCCTGCGTGAGGGCGGCTCGCTCCCGGGCATCGTCGAGGCCGACGATCTCGGTACGTACGTCATGAAGTTCACCGGAGCCGGTCAGGGCCGCAAGACCCTCGTCGCGGAGGTCATCTGCGGGGAGCTGGGGCGCAGGCTCGGGCTGCGGGTGCCGCCGCTGGTGGCCATCGAGCTGGACCCGGTCATCGGGCTCGCCGAGCCCGACCAGGAGGTGCAGGAGCTGCTCAAGGCGAGCGGTGGGCTCAATCTGGGCATGGACTATCTGCCGGGGTCGCTCGGGTTCGACCCCCTCGCCTACGAGGTCGGCGCGGCCGAGGCGGGGCGGGTCGTCTGGTTCGACGCGCTGATCAACAACGTCGACCGCTCCTGGCGCAACCCCAACCTGCTGGTCTGGCACGGCGACCTCTGGCTCATCGACCACGGCGCCACCATGATCTGGCACCACAACTGGCCGGGCGCCGAGGCATCGGCGGCGAAGCCGTACAACGCCTCCGACCATGTGCTGGCCTCCTTCGCCCCGGACCTCGCCTCCGCGGCCGCCGAGCTCGCCCCGCTGGTCACCGAGGAGCTGCTCACCGAGGTGGCCGCCGAGGTCCCGGACGTCTGGCTGGTGGACGAGCCCGGGTTCTCCTCCACCGACGAGCTGCGCCGCGCCTATGTGGCGCCGCTGCTGGCGCGGGCCGCCACCGTCCACGAGCGGATCGTTCTGGACGCTCCGGCCGTGAACCGGCCCTCCCAGGCGCCTGGCTGGCTCACCGACCGGCTGCCGCCCCGGCCGAAACCGGCCGGTGGCGACCGCGCCGGGGCCACCGCCCGTACCGGCCGGGAGGGTGGCCGATGACGCGCCGCGAGGTCTTCGAGTACGCGCTCCTGCGGGTCGTCCCCCGCGTCGAGCGCGGGGAGTGCTTCAACGCGGGGGTGCTCGTCTACTGCCGGGCCCACTCGTTCGTCGCCGCCCGTACGCACCTGGACGAGGCGAAGCTGAGGGCGCTGGACCCGGACGCCGACGTCATCGGGGTGCGGGCCGCCCTCCACGCGGTCGAAGGGGTCTGCGGCGGCGGGGAGGGGGCCGGGCAGGCGTCCGGCGACGACGCCGGACGGCGCTTCCGCTGGCTGATCGCCCCGCGCTCCACGGTCGTCCAGCCCGGGGCCGTGCACACCGGGCTCACCACCGACCCGGCCGGTGAGGTGGACCGGCTGCTCGATCTGCTGGTGCGCTGAGCCCGGGCCCCGGGGCCGCCGCCCGGTGTGACGTGCGGCCCCCGGGGGCGTACGCCGTTGACACCGGGTGCCAGGGCTTCTAGCGTCTCGTCTGCTGAAGGTACTAAGCGGTTGCTCAGTCATCGGGGCCTCTCCGGCAGGGACTGACCGGAGAGGCGCCCCGACGTCCGCTGAGCCGCTATCCAAGGGCGAGGAGAACCAAGCATGTCCACCACCGAGCAGCGCGTTGCCATCGTGACGGGAGCGGCGCGGGGCATCGGCGCCGCCACCGCCGTACGTCTGGCGGCCGAGGGCCGCGCCGTCGCCGTACTCGACCTCGACGAGGCGGCCTGCAAGGACACCGTCGAGAAGATCACCGCCGCCGGGGGCACCGCGCTCGCCGTCGGCTGCGACGTGTCGGACAGCGCCCAGGTGGAAGCCGCCGTCGCGCGGGTCGCCGCCGAGCTGGGCGCTCCGACCATCCTCGTGAACAACGCGGGCGTGCTCCGCGACAACCTGCTGTTCAAGATGAGCGAGTCCGACTGGGACATCGTGATGAACGTCCACCTCAAGGGCGCGTTCCTGATGGCGAAGGCCGTCCAGGCGCACATGGTGGAGGCCAAGTTCGGCCGGATCGTCTCCCTCTCCTCCTCCTCGGCCCTCGGCAACCGCGGCCAGGCCAACTACTCCGCCGTCAAGGCGGGGCTCCAGGGCCTCACCAAGACCCTCGCCAAGGAGCTCGGCAAGTTCGGCGTCACCGCCAACGCCGTCGCCCCCGGCTTCATCGTCACCGAGATGACCGCGCAGACCGCCGCCCGCGTCGGCATGGGCTTCGAGGAGTTCCAGGCCGCGGCCGCCACCCAGATCCCCGTCCAGCGCGTCGGCCGCCCGGAGGACGTTGCGAACGCGATCGCCTTCTTCACCGGCGACGACGCAGGCTTCGTCTCCGGCCAGGTCATCTACGTGGCCGGCGGCCCCCTCAACTGACCCGAAGGGCAGCGAACGACATGACGGTGCAGGACAGCGGAAAAGTCGCCCTCGTCACGGGCGCCAGCCGGGGCATCGGCTACGGGGTCGCCGAGGCGCTCGTCGCGCGCGGGGACCGGGTGGCCATCACCGGACGGGGCGAGGAGGCCCTCAAGGAGGCCGTGGAGCGGCTCGGCGCCGACCGGGTCATCGCCATCCCCGGCAAGGCCCACGACGAGGCCCACCAGGCGGAGGCGGTCGGGCGGACCATGGAGGCGTTCGGCCGGGTCGACTTCCTGGTCAACAACGCGGGGACGAACCCGGTCTTCGGCCCCATGGCCGAGATGGACCTCAACGTGGCCCGCAAGGTCTTCGAGATCAACGTGATCTCGGCGCTCGGCTTCGCCCAGCAGACCTGGCGGGCCTGGCAGAAGGAGAACGGCGGGGCGATCGTCAACATCGCCTCCGTCGCCGGTGTCTCCCCCTCGCCGTTCATCGGCGCGTACGGGATGTCCAAGGCGGCCATGATCAACCTGACCCTCCAGCTGGCGCACGAGTTCGCGCCGGTCGTCCGGGTCAACGCGATCGCCCCCGCCGTGGTCAAGACGAAGTTCGCCCAGGCGCTCTACGAGGGCCGCGAGACGGAGGCTGCCGCCGCCTACCCGCTCGGCCGGCTCGGGGTGCCCGAGGACATCGGGGGCGCCGCGGCCTTCCTGACCTCGGCGCAGTCGGACTGGGTCACCGGGCAGACGCTGGTGGTCGACGGAGGGATTTTCCTCAACGCCGGAGTTGGCTGAGTGACCTCTACCAGTTTGACCTGATCGAACCTTGCGCCCCGCTGGACAGGGGGACTGCTCCGGCGGGGCGTTGCGGTATGGTCTGCCGACCCATGGCTGATCGAGGAGCGTGCACGTGTTCTACCGGGCCAGTCTGCAGGCCGCTGCAGCCCTAGCATCCCTTTCTCTGCTGGCAGGCTGCGGTCTTCTCTCCGACAGCGGGTCGGAGGAGAACCAGAAGATAACCGTCGGCACGACGAGCTCCCCGTCCACGCTGGACCCCGCGGCGGCCTGGGACGGCTCCTGGGAGCTGATGCGGAACATCTACCAGACCCTGGTGAGCTTCCCCACCGGCAGTACGAGCCCCGAGCCGGACGCGGCCGAATCCTGCACGTTCACCGACGCCACGAGCATGGCCTACCGGTGCACGCTCAAGAAGAACCTGAAGTTCTCCAACGGCGAGAAGCTCGACGCCCGGGCCGTGAAGCACTCCATCGACCGGATCGTGGACATCCACTTCAAGGGCGGCCCGGCCGGTATGCTCGGCTCGCTCGACCGGGTGGAGACCAAGGGCGACGACACCGTCATCTTCCACCTGAACAAGTCCGACGCCACCTTCCCGTTCATCCTGGCCACGCCCGCCATGTCGCTCGTCGCCCCCGGCGACTACCCCAAGGACAAGATCCGCGACGACGGGAAGATCACCGGCTCCGGGCCCTACCTCCTGGACTCCTACGAGGCCGGCGTCAGCGCCGAGTTGACGAAGAACCCCGACTACAAGGGCTTCGCCAACCGGAAGAACAACGCGGTCACCATCCGGTACTTCGAGCAGTCGGCCCAGATGGTGAACGCCCTCAAGGCCAAGGACATCGACGCCACCTACCGCGGTCTGACCGCCGAGGAGGTCGTCGGCCTGGAGGACAAGAAGGAGGGCAACGAGGGCCTTCAGATCATCGAGACCACCGGCGCGGACATCCGCTTCCTCGTCTTCAACCCCAAGGACCCGGCCGCCTCCAAGCCCGCCGTCCGCAAGGCCATCGCCCACATCGTGGACCGCGACGCCCTGGTCGCCAAGGTCTACCGGGGAACCGCCGAACCCCTCTACTCGATGATCCCCAAGGGCATCTCCGGACACACCACCAGCTTCTTCGACACCTTCGGCGATCCGGACGTGAAGCAGGCCAAGGAGATCCTGACCTCGGCCGGGATCACCGAGCCGGTGAAGATGACCTTCTGGTACACCACCGACCGGTACGGTTCCTCCACCCAGCCCGAGTTCGAGGAGCTGGAGCGGCAGCTGGAGAAGTCGGGACTCTTCGACATCACGCTCGAGAGCGCACCCTGGAAGACCTTCCAGGAGGGCTTCACCCAGGGCGAGTACCCGGTCTTCGGCCGTGGCTGGTTCCCGGACTTCCCGGACCCGGACAACTTCATCGCCCCCTTCGTCGGCGAGGAGAGCGTCACCGGTACCCCGTACCGCAACAAGGAGATCACCCAGGAGCTCATCCCCGCCACGCGCCAGGAGAGCGACCGGGGCGCGGTCAGCAAGCAGTTCGAGCGGGCCCAGCAGATCCTGGTCGAGGACGTCCGGCTGCTGCCGCTGTGGCAGGGCAAGCTGTACGTGGCCTCGGGCGACGACATCGGCGGCGGCGAACGCGCACTGGACCCGCAGACCGTGATGCAGATGTGGGAGCTGTACCGCAAGGCCAGCTGGTAGCAGGCTTACGGGCCCGGGGAGTTCGGCCTCCCCGGGCCCGTTGTCAGTGGTGGGCGGTAGGTTCTGGGATCAAGAACTTGTTGCTCACCGGAGGTTGTGGACGTGACCGATATCGACCTGCTGCCCGAGTCCTGGCGCGGCGTCCTCGGCGAAGAACTGCAGAAGCCGTACGTCAAGGAGCTGGCGGACTTCGTCGAGGAGGAGCGGGCCAAGGGACCCGTCTACCCGCCGCGCGAGCAGGTCTTCGCCGCCCTGGACGCCACACCGTACGAGAAGGTCAAGGTCCTCGTCCTGGGCCAGGACCCGTATCACGGGGAGGGCCAGGGGCACGGGCTCTGCTTCTCCGTGCGGCCCGGTGTGAAGACGCCCCCCTCCCTGCGCAACATCTACAAGGAGATGCAGCAGGAGCTCGGCCTGCCGATCCCGGACAACGGTTATCTGATGCCGTGGGCCGAGCAGGGCGTCCTCCTGCTGAACGCGGTGCTCACCGTGCGCGCCGGTGAGGCCAACTCCCACAAGGGCAAGGGCTGGGAGAAGATCACCGACGCGGTGATCCGCGCCGTCGCCGAGCGGCCCGACCCGGCCGTCTTCGTCCTCTGGGGGAACTACGCCCAGAAGAAGCTTCCCCTGATCGACGAGGAGCGCCACGTCGTGGTGAAGGGCGCCCACCCCTCCCCGCTCTCCGCGAAGAAGTTCTTCGGCTCCCGGCCCTTCACCCAGATCAACGAGGCCGTCGCGGCCCAGGGCCACCCGCCGATCGACTGGCGCATCCCGAATCTCGGCTCGGCGGGCTGAGCGGGCCGGACGAGCGGACGGGCCGTACCGCCCGTGCCTGAGCGGTATCGCGGACCACCGGCGCTAGCGTCGGAGGGACCGGGACCGGCTGGACGGGCAAGAGGAGACCGCAGTGGTGGAGCAGCAGGAGGCGTCGTCCGAGGACGCCGTCATGACCAGGATCGGCCAGGCGGTCATGCTGCTCCACGGCGGTGACCGGGAGGAGGCCCGCAACCGCTTCGGCCTCCTCTGGTCGGAGCTCGGCGCGGACGGTGACGCCCTGCACCGCTGCACCCTCGCGCACTACATGGCCGACACCCAGGACGACCCCGGGGACGAGCTCGCCTGGGACCTGCGGGCCCTGACGGCCGCCGAGGGGCTGCGCGGCGAGCGCCCCGCCGGGCACCGGGACTCCCTGGCGGTCCAGGCGTTCTACCCCTCGCTGCACCTCAACCTGGCGGCGGACTACCTCAAGCTCCAGCGCCCCGACGCGGCCCGCATCCACCTGCGCCAGGCCCGCGACGCGGCGGACGCGCTGGACGACGACGGCCACGGCGAGGGGGTGCGGGCCGCCATCGAGCGGCTGGAGCAGCGGATGCGGGGGCTGTGAGCGGGGGCTCGCCGGGACCCGCCGGTCTTCTCGGCCGTCAGCGGCCGTACGTCTTCTCGCAGATCCGGGCCTCCGTGCTGCCCGCCTGCCAGCCGCCGTACCCCCGGCCCAGCGCGCACACGTCGTACATCCCGCCCCCGACCCGCGGCAGGGCCGGGAGGACGTGGGGCGGGACGCGCGGAGGCTGCGGGGGCGGGGTCCGGCGCGGTGGTGGCGCGGTCCGCTCCGGTGGCCGGGGTACCGGGGGAGGTCCGGCGCGCCGCGCCTCCGTGGGGGCGGCGGAAGCCGGTGCGGGGGAGGCGGGTGCGCCGGGCGAGGGGGCCGGTTCCTCGATGGTCTCCAGCGCCTCACGGGCGGGCGGCTGCACGACCTGCGGGAACACGTCCTGCCCCGGTCCGCTGCTGTTCCCGGGGGGCTGCCGGGGGCCCGTCTGCGGCCCCACCGACACACAACCGGCTACGGCCGTGACGGCCACCCCGACCAGGAGGCTCGTGGTGAATCTGGTTCGCTGCACCCGGGTAACTCTGCGGTGCGGACAGGCGCTCGGGCAGCCCGAGCGCGAGGAATGGCCCGCACGAGTGACCCCGTCAGCACAGCGCCACGGCCCGGCCCCCCCCGTGCGCAGGCCCCGTACGGGAAGACTCCGTTCGAAGCCCTCGCGTTCGAGGCCCCCGCGTCTGAAGCCCCCGCGTTTGAAGCCCCGTGTTCGAGGGCCCTGCCGACGGTCCGGTCAGACGCCGGTCGCGCCGTCGACGCGCTCCCGCACCAGGTCGGCGTGGCCGTTGTGGCGGGCGTACTCCTCGATCATGTGCGTGTAGATCCAGCGCAGATTGAACGGTTCGCCCGCCGAGCCGACGCCCTGGGAGAAATCGTCCAGGCCGTACGCGGCGGCGCTCTTGCGTGCCGCGGCCGTCTCCGCCCGCCAGGCCGACTCCGTCTCGGCCCAGGTGTCGGTCTCCGTCACCGCGAAGTCCCCGTCCGGGTTCTCCCGGGTGGAGTACAGGTCCGGCAGCTCCTCGCCCGCCAGGATCTCGCGGAACCAGAAGCGCTCCACCTCCGTCAGGTGCCGTACGAGGCCGAGCAGGGTGAACGCGGAGGGCGGGACCGACGCCTCCCGCAGCTGCGCGTCCGTGAGGCCCGCGCACTTCCTGGCGAGCGTCTCGCGGTGGTAGTCGAGCCAGCCCTCCAGCATGGGGCGTTCGGCAGCGTCGAGGGCGGGTTCGGGCCGTTCTTCGGAAGTCATGCCGGTCATCCTGGGCCATGATCACGACCCTGGCCAGGCAATTTTCTTCCCGGGCGGCCGGGAGCGGGCCGACAACGGCCCCGTATGCTGCCGGAACCGGAACCGGAACCGGAACCGGAAGACCGGGACGGTACAGCGATCCGGACACCGGACGGCACATCGGACGGCACGGCGATAGGGAGACCCCTGTGAAGGTCGGTTGCATCGGGCTCGGCGACATCGCGCAGAAGGCGTACCTGCCGGTGCTGACCGCCGTTCCGGGGGTCGAGCCGCACCTCCAGACCCGTACGCCCGCCACGCTCGACACCGTGGGCGACACCCACCGCATCCCGGCCGGAGCCCGCCACACCACCCTGGACTCGCTGCTCGCCGAAGGGCTGGACGCGGCCTTCGTGCACGCCCCGACCGCCGTCCACCCCGAGATCGTGGAGCGGCTCCTCGAAGCCGGGGTCGCCACCTATGTCGACAAGCCGATCGCGTACGAGTACACGGAGTCCGAGCGGCTCGTGAAGCTCGCAGAGGAGCGCGGTGTCAGCCTCGCCGTCGGCTTCAACCGCCGCTTCGCGCCGAGCTACGCCCAGTGCGCCGAGCACCCGCGCGAGCTGATCCTGATGCAGAAGAACCGCGTCGGGCTGCCCGAGGACCCCCGCGCCCTGGTGCTCGACGACTTCATCCACGTCGTCGACACCCTGCGCTTCCTGGCCCCGGGCCCCGTCGACCACACCACCGTGCGCGCCCGGATCGTGGACGGTCTGATGCACCACGTGGTGCTCCAGCTCTCCGGTGACGGCTTCACCGCGATCGGCATGATGAACCGGCTGAACGGCTCCACCGAGGAGATCCTCGAGGTCTCCGGCCGTGACACCAAGCGCCAGGTCCTCAACCTCGCCGACATCGTCGACCACAAGGGCCAGCCCAGCGTGCGCAGGCGCGGCGACTGGGTGCCGGTGGCCCGGCAGCGCGGCATCGAGGCGTGCGTCCACGCCTTCCTGGACGCGGTCCGCGCGGGCGAGGTCCTCAGCGCCCGGGACGCCCTGGCCACCCATGAGCTGTGCGAGCGGATCGTCAGGGAGTCCCTGGAGCAGGCTTCCTCCTGAGCGCCCGCAGCCCCTCGGCGGCGCACAGCACGGCCAGCGCCGCCAGGGCCCCGTACACCGCCCAGTCCCCGGAACGGCCGTAGAGCGTGGTGCCGCGCGCCAGCGGTACGTCGTACACGGCCGCCGCGCTCGCCTCCGTACCGAGCGGTTCACCGATCCGCTCCCCGCGCGGCCCGAACACGGCGCTGATCCCGGTGAGCGTCGCGTGCACGACGGGACGGCCGTTCTCGGCGGCCCGCAGCGCCCCCAGCGACGCGTGCTGGGCCGGTGCCCAGCTCTCCTGGAAGGTGGAGGTGGCGGACTGGGCGACGAGCACCTGGGCGCCGTCCCGGACCAGCCGCCTGCTCATGTCCGGGAACGCCGACTCGAAGCAGACCAGCGGGCCGATCCGCAGCCGCTCGTCGCCGTCGGGCAGGACCATCACCACCTGCCGGTCGCCGCGCAGCCGGTCCTCGCCCGCCGCCCGGCCCACGGAGGTCACCCAGCCGAGCAGGGAGCGCGCCGGGACGTACTCGCCGAACGGGACCAGGCGCATCTTGTCGTAACGGTCCCCGGTCGGCCCGTCAGGACCCACGAGCACCGCCGACTTGAAGATCCCGCTCCGGCCCGAACCGTCCGTCTGCCGGGCGTCCACATTGACCAGCAGATCGGCCCCGGTCTCCCGGGAGAGCGCCGCGAGCCGCCGCGCGGTCCCCGGGTCCCGCCACGCGCCCGCCCCGATACTGCTCTCGCCCCAGACGACGAGGTCCACGTCCTGGCCCGCGACCGTACGGGTCAGCTCCTCGCCCCGGGCGAGGCGCCGCTCGACGCTGTTCGGGCCGGTGATGACCCCCGGCTGTACGACGGCGATCCTGGCCGTCCCCGTGGTCACCGGCTGCGGGGCCCAGGCCCACACGGCCCCCACGGCCAGGGCGCACACGACCAGCAGCACCCCGCCCACCGTCCGGGCGGCGGCGCGCGCGGTCACCAGCAGGACGAGCTCGGTGTTGACCGCCACCACCAGCAGACTCACCAGCCACACCCCGCCCACCGACGCCACCCGCAGCGCCGGGACGACCTCCCACTGGCTCGCGCCGAGCAGCCCCCAGGGCCCGCCGAGCCCCTCCCAGGAGCGGATCAGCTCGATCACCAGCCACCCCGAGGGCACGGCCACCACCGCGGCGGCGGCCCGCGGCAGGGAGGGCCGGCCGCCGAGCAGCCGCCAGGACAGCACGCCCCACGGGGCCCAGAGGAGGCCGAGCAGCGCGGCCAGCAGCACGATGAAGACGTGCAGACTCGGCATCAGCCAGTGGTGCACGGCGATGACGAAGCCGATCCCGCCGATCCAGCCGTCCAGCGCCGCCCGGCGCGCCGTGCCCGCCGAGCGGATCAGCAGCAGCCAGGGAACGAGCGCGACCCAGCCGAACCACCAGAGCGAGGGCGCGGGGAACGCGAGTGCGGGCAGCGCCCCGGCGAGCAGGGCGAGGGCCGCCCGGACCCAGCCGGATGCGGGAAGCCCGCCCACCCGCTGTCCGTCGGACGTCGGCGCCGGGCCCCTTCCGCCCCGCCTCCGCATGGCGTGCCCTCCTCGTCCCGCGCGGGTGAGCAGCCGCGTGATCTGCCGGATCAGCTCTGTACCCAGTGTGGGGGAGGTGATCCCCACCGGGCACGGGACACCCCCGGCCGAAGGGGGCTGTTCAGGCCGGGCCGGGGGTGCGGCGCCACTTCTCGTGGACGGTGACGGTACGGATGCGCCAGCCCGGGGCCGCACCGTCACCACGGTCCAGCTCGAAGGTGTACCGCCCGCCGGAGACGAAGTCGGGAGCGGTGCCACCGGCCCCGGGTGCCTCGCCCTCCCGTGCCAGGCGCATCGGGTTGAGGTAGTCGGCCCGTACCTCCGCCAGGTCGCCCGGGTAGCCGCCCAGGTCCTGGAGGGCGATGCGCCGGTTGACGATCAGATGCTGGCGGATCGGGAAGAGGCGCATCGTTCCGGCGAGCCAGCGCGCGATCTCGCCCGCCGGGCCCGCCACCCCGCCCGCGCCCGTGTAGTCCGCGCGGCCGTCCGGCGCGAACAGGGCTTCGTACGCCGCCCAGTCGCCGTCGTCCACCGCCACCGCGTATCCGGTGATCACGTCATCGATGGCGAGCCGGTCCATCACGGTCGCGAGTGCCACGCGCTGTGTCATCGGTCAAGTCTCGGTCAAGCCGCCCGCCACGCCAAGGGGCCCGCACCGCCGGAAAGTTGACAAAGCGACACCGCGCCGAGGGGCTTCCGTTGCCGGGAAACCGATGAGCCGACAAGCCGCCACCGTACCGAGAGGGCTTGCGCAGCCCGGGGGTCGGCAGGCCGCCAGGAGACCGGTAGGCCGACACCGTATCCAAAGGAACGTCCGCCGCCCGGAAGCCGACGGCCGACCGGTCAGCAGGGCACGACGGCGACCGGGCCCAGCGCGTGCGTGAGCGTCGTCTGCGCCACCGGGGAGAGCCCCAGGCCGAGCGACTCCCCGCCCCTGCGGCGGCCGATCACCGTCAGGGCCGCCGTGGCGGAGGCCGTCACCAGGGTGCGCGCGGCGGAACCGTTGACCGGCTCCCGTACGACCTCCACCTGCGGATACCGCTCCTGCCAGCCGGAGGTCACCTCCGCCAGGCTCCGTTCGGCCGAGCCCGCCGCCGTCTCCCGGTCGAAGACCGGTCCGCCCGCGAGCATCGAGGAGAACATCGTCCAGCCGTGCACGATCCGCAGCCGCGCACCGGGCCGTTCGGCCGCGGTGGCGAAGGCGAACTCCAGGACCGCCTCGCTGCTCTCGTCGGCGGCCACCCCCGCCACGATGTCGGAGAAGGGTTCGGCGTCCCCCGCCCGGTCGTCCTCGTCCGGGACGCCGTCCTGCACGACGACGACCGGGCAGCTCGCCATCGACGCGGTGGCCAGGCTGTTGGAGCCGATCATCAGCGACCGGAAGCCGCCGAGCCCCCGCGAGCCGACCACGACCATCGACGCGTCCCGGCCGAGCGAGACGAGGGCCGCCGCCGGGAAGTCCAGCGGGGCCAGCGTCGAGGGGCGCAGCGCCGGGGCGATCAGCTCGCTCCGGCGTACGGCCTCGGCCAGCAGTCCGTCCGCCTCGCGCTGCCGGGTCTCCTCGTCGGCGTTCCGGGTGAGGGGCATGACGTGGACGATCAGCAGCGGGAGCCGGCGCCGCGCGGCCTCCCGCGCGGCCCAGTCGAGCGCCTGCCTGCTGTGCGTGGAACCGTCGACGGCGGCGATCACGGGAAGATCGGTAGTGGTCATGGACCCGAGCGTACGTCGCCGGGCCCGGGCCGCCGGGCGGGGGCGCAGGTCAGGCGGGGGTGCGGGTCAGTCGTGGTTGTGGGTGGAGGAGGTGTCGTCCGGCGGTACGCTCCGCCCGCCGTCGTTCCCGCTGACCACCACCACGACCAGCGCCACCATGACCCCCACCACCGCGAGCCGGCCGCCCAGGCGCAGCGCCCAGCCGGTCCGCGAGGCGGTGGCACCGGGCCGTGCGGGCAGTTTCTCGGAGCGGCGGGCCGGGCGCAGCAGCCGGACGAGGAGCAGGGCGGCGATGGGCAGCTGGAGCAGCCAGATACCGGTGCGGAACCAGCCGTCGTACCAGACGTTCGTCCCGTACAGCAGGGTGTGCCAGACGCTCAGGACGTAGACCACGATCACGAACCGGTGCAGGACGCGCCAGGTCTTCGGGCCGAAGCGGTGGCGTACGTAGAAGAGCAGGCCGAGCGGGACCGCGAGGTACAGCGCGGCCTGGCCGATCGGGATGGCGATCTGTCCGGTCCCCGATCCGTAGCCGCCGGGGACGAACGTCTCGACGAAGGCGGTGCCCAGCGCCGAGTTCCAGGCCGCCGTGTCGTGCCGGAACAGTTCGGCGCCGAAGAACAGGGCGTGGGCGAGGATCAGCGCGATGGTGTTGAGGCTCGTCGTGCGGTGGAGGCGCTCCAGCCGGGGTGCGGAGATCCGCGGCCATCGCGGGCGGGGGCCGGAGAGCAGGAGCCCGAGGATCACCGTCCCCCAGGCCCAGAGCAGTGCGGACCAGCCGAACGCCTGGCTGAGGAAGTACATCCAGAAGCCGCCCGCGTCGGCCATGAACGGCATCACGGAGACCGTGGAGGAGGTCTTGTCGCGGATGCGTACGTAGAGGAGGACGAAGACGGCCGCCGTCACGAGGAGCGCCACCAGACCGTCGGGCCAGGAGGCGCGCAGGTCGGAGCGGAGGGTGACGCGTCGCGATGCTGTCCGGGGCCGCGGGGCGCCGGGTGCCGTGAACTCGGTTGATTCGGTGGGGGTTTCGGCGGCCGCTGCCGGTTCGGGTGCGGGGGGCTGGTTCGTCATGCGGCCTCTTCGGGGGCGTCGGCTGGCGGAGCGGATGCGCAGGCCCCGGGCCACGAGGCGTGTGCAGGCGCGCTGTTGGAGCAGTCGGCGGGGGAGGGAGGAAAGTTCCCCCGAGGTTTGTGTGACATGAATCACATGAGAAACGGCTGGGGCAAACGGGGTGAACTCCCGTTGTTTCCGCATCTGCTGGCCTTCTCCGCGGGGCGGGTACGGCTGGCACCATGACCGCCATGGGAGCCGGAACCGCACTCCGCCTCGCCCGCACCGCGCTGTTCGCGGTCGTGTGCGTCGCCGTGTCCGGACTCGGCCATGCCCTGATGTCCGACGGGCCGCTGCCGCTCCTGCCCCTGGTGGCCGTCCTCGCGCCTGTCGCCGCCGCCGGCTGGTGGCTCGCGGGCCGCGAACGGAGCGCCCCGGTCACCGTATCGGCCCATGTCCTGGGCCAGTTGGGTCTGCACGCCTGCTTCAGCGCTGCCGCCGCCTGCCTCCCGGCCGCCTCCGGAGCGGGCGGCGCGGGGAGCGCGCACCACGCGCACGGGGCGATGGCGAGCCACGCCTCCCATGCTTTCGGCGCGGGTCCGGCGGCCGGGGACACCGCGCATCTGACGGGGCTTCTGGCGGCCTTCGACGGTTCGGTGTTCACCCTCGGCATGGCCGCCGCCCACGCGGTCGCCGGGCTGGTCTGCGGCTGGTGGCTGTGGCGCGGAGAGGTGGCCCTCGCCCGGCTGGGCCGCTGCCTGGCCCTGTTCGTCCGGGCGCCGCTGCGGACAGCCTGGCGCCTCTGGTCGGCGGCCCCGCTCGACGGCGTCCCGCCCGTACGGCGGCGCACCCGCCGCAGACCGGGCCGCCGCCCGCAGGACCTTCTCGCCCTGCACGCCATCTCCCGGCGCGGTCCACCGCTTCCCGTCCCCTCCCCGTGACCTCCGACCGACCACCCGGTCCCGTACGGCCCGGTGGCGGTACGGGTGTGCGCGCTCCCGCGCACACCCGTGACAGGCATGCCGGTCCGCGGAACCGCCCCCAGGGCGTCCGCGAGGCCGGTCACGCGGAGCCGGGCCCGCCGACCGCGCCGCGGCTCCGCCAGGACGCGAAGGACTGCTGTGACCCCGACTGCCATCCCCTCCCTCCCCACCCGGCCGCCGACCGCCCCGGAACCCCGGCCCCGCGCGTACACCACCCGCCGGAACGACGTACAGATCACCGACTGGGCGCTGGCCGCGGGCGGCGGTGACCAGGAGGCCGCCGACCGTTTCGTCCGGGCGACCTACGAGGACGTCCGGAGGTTCGTCGCCTACCTCAGCGCCGACGTCCCGGGCGCCGACGACCTCGCCCAGGAGACCTATCTGCGGGCGATGAGCGGACTGGCCCGGTTCGCCGGACGCTCCTGCGCCCGCACCTGGCTGCTCTCCATCGCCCGGCGCGTCGTCATCGACCGCCACCGCACGGCCGCCGTGCGCCCCCGGACCGCCGACACCGCCGACTGGCAGGGCGCGGCGGAACGGGTCCAGCCGCGCCACCTCCCCGGGTTCGACGAGTCGGTCGCCGTCTTCGACGCCCTGCACCGCCTGGACCCCGCGCGCCGCCAGGCATTCGTGCTGACGCAGGTGCTGGGGCTCTCCTACGAGGAGGCGGCCGACGCCGCCGGATGCCCCGTCGGTACGGTGCGCTCCCGCGTGGCGCGCGCCCGCCGGGAGCTGGCCGGGCAGTGGCGTACGGAACCGGGTGAGCGGGTGATGGCGGCCGTTGGCCCGGCCCTCTGCTAGCGGGGCGTCTCCGCGTACGGCCTGGCCGCCCGTCCGTCCGGCCGGAGACGTTCCCCGCCCCCGGTGCCCTACGATCACCGGGGGCGCGGCGCGGGCCGCCCGGGGGCGGAGCGGGGACGATGACCTGGAACGAAGTGCCGGTGGACGGCGAACCGGCGGCGGGGGCGGTCCTGCTGAGCGGTATCCCCGGCAGCGGGAAGTCCACGGTGGCCGCCGCGCTGGCGGCCCGGTTCGCCGCCTCGGCCCATATCGAGGTGGACGCGCTCCAGGGACTCATTGTCACGGGCGGGCGGTGGCCCTCCCCGGAGCCGGACGCCGAGGCGGACCGGCAGATCTTCCTCCGGGCCCGCAACGCCTGCCTGCTGGCGGACAGTTTCGTCTCCGCCGGGTTCGTCCCGGTCATCGACGACGTGGTCGTCCGCCGGGCCCACCTCGGCTTCTACCGGCGGCAGACCGCCGTCGGGCCGCTGCACTTCGTGGTCCTCGCCCCGGGTGCGGCGAAGGCGGGGGAGCGCAACCTCGCCCGGGACAAGACGCTCACCACGGACTGGTCCTTCCTGGACGCGGCGATGCGCACCGAACTGGCCGACGAGGGCCTCTGGATCGACAACGCCGGGCTGACGGTGGAAGAGACGGTGGACGCGGTCCTGGCGGCGACGGGGCTCACGGGCCGCTGAACCGGCGTTGTCAGACCCTCGCTCTACGGTGGTGACATCTATCCGCGCTGCTGGCTGCTGCGCTGCTGGATCGTCCCCGCCCGGCTGCTCCCGGGCGGGGACGCGCAACCGTGGCGTCAGCCCGCGGACTCACCCGCGTGCGGGCTCAGCACACCGGCCGAGACGAGGATGAAGATGAGGATACCGAGCGCCACCCGGTAGATCACGAACGGCATGAAGCTCTTGGTCGTAATGAACTTCATGAACCACGCGATAACGGCATATCCGACAAAGAACGCCACCAGCGTCGCGAAGATCGTCGGCCCCCAGGACACATGGCCCTCGCCCACGTCCTTCAGCTCGTACGCGCCCGAGGCGAGCACCGCCGGGATGGCCAGCAGGAAGGAGTAGCGGGCGGCCGACTCGCGCGTGTAGCCCATCAGCAGACCACCGCTGATCGTCGCGCCCGAGCGCGAGACACCGGGGATCAGCGCCATCGCCTGGCAGAAGCCGTAGATCAGACCGTCCCGGACGCCGAGGTCCTTGAGCGTCTTGCGTTCCTTCACGGCGCGGTGCTTGCCGCCCGCCTCGTCGCGTGCGGCCAGCCGGTCGGCGATCCCGAGGACGATGCCCATGACGATGAGCGTCGTCGCGATCAGCCGCAGGTCGCGGAAGGGGCCCTCGATCTGGTCCTTGAGCGTGATGCCCAGCACCCCGATGGGGAGCGAGCCCACGATGACCAGCCATCCCACCTGGGCATCGTGGTCGCTGCGCATCTCCTTGTCCGTCAGCGAGCGGAACCACGCCGAAAGGATGCGCGCGATGTCCTTGCGGAAGTAGATCAGCACCGCCGCCTCCGTGCCGATCTGGCTGATGGCGGTGAAGGCCGCCCCCGGGTCCTGCCAGCCGGCGAACGCGGCGGTCAGCCGCAGATGGGCGCTGGAGGAGATCGGCAGGAACTCGGTCAGTCCCTGAACGAGTCCCAGGACGAATGATTCGAACCAGCTCATGGGGCTTAAGCCATCCCGGAGGTGATCGTGCATCGGCCACGGGCGGCGGGCCCGTCGGCTGCGTGCGGAGTGCGGAGCGACGTCAAGGACATCGAGGTCGCGGGCAGCGTATCGCCTGAAAGTGAACGCCAGGCTGACCGCACCGGTCGTTCCGGTGCCGTCGTCCGCCGGGGCTTCCGCCGTGTCCCGGTCAGCCCTTCGGCGTGTCCCGGCGGAGCCGGTGGCGCTTGCGCCAGGCCACCAGCGCGCCGCCGAGACCGGAGAGCACGATGAACCCCGTCGCGGCCAGGAACAGCGGCGAGGTCGGCGACGCGGCCTCGCTGCCCGCTATCACGTACGCCGCCGTGTTAGGGATGGAGCCGATCCCGGTGGCCAGGAGGAAGGGCGGATAACCCATGCGGGAGGTCGCCGCACAGTAGTTGGCGGCGGCGAAGGGGATACCGGGGAAGAGGCGGAGCGCCAGCACCGAGCGGAAGCCGTGCCGGCTCAGCACCCCGTCGGCGGCGGTGAGCACCCGCCCGCGCAGCAGGGTGCGCAGCGCGTCCTGGCCCAGCACCCGGCCCAGCATGAACGAGACGCCCGCGCCCAGCACCGTGCCCGCCAGCGCCGCTATCAGCCCCGTCTGCGTACCGAAGAGCGCCCCGGCGGCGAGGTTCAGGAGCGGGCGCGGCACGAACGCCACGGTCAGCGCCCCGTACGCGAGCCCGAACAGCATCGCCGCACCACCACCGGTCAGCTGCTCCGGCCAGCCCGACGCCAGCAGCCGCTGTGGTTCGAACAGCAGCATCGTCGACGCGGCGGCCAGCAGCACCGCGACGAGCAGTGAGAACCGGGACCAGGGGGAGAGCAGCGCCTTCGAGAAGCGAAGGGCCGCACCACCGGCGGGACGGGTGGTGGGGACGGGGTCGAACATTCGGGGAGAGTAACCGAAAACGGTGGATGATCGCCGTAACGTACGTCGCGTGGACCCTGCAGCAGCCTCCGCCCCCGCCGAACCGGACGACCCGCTTCCCGGTGCCGTACCGGACGACCTTGACGTAACGGACAGCCCGCTTCCCGCTGCCGTACCGGACGCTCCCGCCGTACCGGACAGTCCGCTCGCCGACACCGTGCTCGCGCGGCTGACCGAGGCGTACGCCCCGGCCGCCGATCCCGTACGGGCCGAGGGAGCCGCCGCGTACATGAAGCACATCGCCCCCTTCCTCGGGATTCCCACCCCTCGGCGCCGGGCCCTGTCGAAGGCCGTGCTGGCGGGCACCGGGCGGCCGGACGAGCGGGACTGCACGGCGGTCGCGCTGCGCTGCTGGGAGCTGCCCGAGCGCGAGTACCAGTACTTCGCCGTCGACTACCTCCGCCGGTACGTGGCCTCCTGCTCCTCCGGCTTCCTGCCCGTCCTGCACCACCTCGTCACCACCACCCCCTGGTGGGACACGGTCGATCTGCTCGCCGCGCATGTCGCGGGGCCGCTGGTGGCCGCCGATCCGGCGCTCGCCCGGGAGATGGACCGGTGGGCCGAGGACGAGAACCTGTGGGTCGCCCGTACCGCCCTCCTTCACCAGCTGCGCTACAAGGAGGCCACCGACACCGACCGCCTCTTCGGCTACTGCCTGCGCCGCGCGGACCACCCGGACTTCTTCATCCGCAAGGCGATCGGCTGGGCGCTGCGGGAGTACGCGAAGACCGACCCCACCGCCGTACGCGACTTCGTCGAGGGTGCCCGGACCCGGCTGTCCCCGCTCTCCGTGCGCGAGGCGCTCAAGAACCTCTGAGGCGCGGGGAAGCCACGGGAAGCCACGCGGAAAACCATTCGACGCCGCGGTCCCGCCCCGCCATGATCAGAGGCATGTTCCGGTACGCCTTCCTCGCAGCGCCGTCCGCAGTCGCGGACGCGCCGAAGGCTGCCGTCAACGACGTGGCCACGGCCTCCACCGCAGCCGTCATCGCAGCGGCGGCGCCCATCGGCGGCGCCCGAAGCTGACCCTCCCCCGACAGTCCGGCGGACCCCGCAAGGGGAGGGTCGGCGGGGCCCTGGGGTCTTTCTCTCTTCTCAGCTTCGAGTTCTTAAGGAACGAGCCATGTCCAAGACGGCTTACGTGCGCACCAAGCCGCACCTCAACATCGGCACCATGGGCCACGTCGACCACGGCAAGACCACCCTCACCGCCGCCATCACCAAGGTCCTCAGCGAGCGGGGCGGCAGCTCCACCTCCTACGTGTCCTTCGACCGGATCGACCGGGCCCCCGAGGAGGCCCAGCGCGGTATCACCATCAACATCGCGCACGTCGAGTACGAGACCGACACCCGCCACTACGCGCACGTCGACATGCCCGGTCACGCGGACTACATCAAGAACATGGTGACCGGCGCGGCGCAGCTCGACGGGGCGATCCTCGTCGTCTCCGCGCTCGACGGGATCATGCCGCAGACCGCCGAGCACGTCCTGCTGGCCCGTCAAGTGGGCGTCGACCACATCGTCGTCGCCCTCAACAAGGCCGACGCGGGCGACCCCGAGCTGATCGACCTGGTCGAGCTGGAGGTCCGTGAGCTGCTTTCCGCGCACGGGTACGGCGGCGACACCGTTCCCGTGGTCCGGGTCTCCGGGCTCAAGGCGCTGGAGGGCGACCCACGGTGGACGGCGGCGATCGAAGGGCTGCTGGACGCCGTCGACACATACGTACCGATGCCGGTGCGCTACACCGACGCGCCGTTCCTGCTCTCCGTCGAGAACGTCCTGACCATCACCGGCCGGGGCACCGTCGTCACCGGCGCCGTCGAGCGCGGCACCGTCCGCGTGGGGGACCGGGTCCAGGTGCTGGGCGCGGACATCGAGACGGTCGTCACCGGTCTGGAGACCTTCGGCAAGCCGATGGAGTCCGCCGAGGCCGGGGACAACGTGGCGCTGCTCCTGCGCGGCGTGGAGCGTGACCGGGTCCGGCGCGGCCATGTCGTGGCCGCGCCCGGCAGTGTCACGCCCAGCCGCCGGTTCACCGCGCAGGTGTACGTCCTGTCGGCGAAGGAGGGCGGCCGGTCCACCCCGGTCGCCACCGGTTACCGGCCGCAGTTCTACATCCGTACGGCGGACGTCGTCGGGGACGTCGACCTCGGCGGGACGGCGGTCGCGCGCCCCGGTGACACGGTCACCATGACCGTGGAGCTGGGCCGTGACGTCCCGCTGGAATCCGGCCTCGGCTTCGCGATCCGCGAGGGCGGGCGCACGGTCGGCGCGGGCACGGTCACCGGGCTGTTCTGAGGGCCGCCGCCGCCCGCCACCCCTGGATACGGGGGTGACGGGCGGCGGGGCCGCGCGACAATGGAGGGGTGAACGATCCGATACCCGTCATCCGCGAGGTCGACTGCGGCACCGCCCGGCTGCTGCCCGATGTGGACCGCGACCGGGCCTGGCTGCTGACGGTCGACGAAGCGCCCCAGTCGTACGTGGACCTCGACGATCCGACGTACCTGGAGTTCGAGTACGTACGGCGCCTCGCGCATGTCGTGGAGTGCGCGGCGCCCGCCGGTACCCCGCTGGACGTCCTGCACCTCGGCGGCGGCGCGCTGACCGTGCCCCGGTACGTCGCGGCGGTCCGCCCCGGCTCGCGGCAGGACGTCGTCGAGGCGGACCGCGAGCTGCTGCGGATGGTGCGGGAGCATCTGCCGCTGCCCGACGGCAGCGGCATCAGCGTGCACGCCGCCGACGCCCGGGCCCGGCTGGAAGCGGCACCGGCCCGGTCCGCCGATCTCGTCGTCGCGGACGTCTTCGGCGGCTCCCGGGTCCCGGCCCACCTGACCTCGGTGGAGTACGCGCGGGCCGCCGGGCGGGTGCTGCGGCGCGACGGGATCTACGCGGCCAACCTGGCCGACAGCGCGCCCTTCGCGTTCCTCCGCTCCCAACTCGCCAACTTCGCGGCGGCCTTCGAGGAGCTGGCGCTGATCGGTGAACCGGCGGTGCTGCGCGGCAGGCGCTTCGGCAATGTCGTGCTGCTGGCCTCGCACGCCCCCATCGACACGGCGCCGCTCATCCGCCGCTGCGCCGCCGACGCCTTTCCGGCCAGGGTCACGCACGGTGACGCGCTGGTCCGGTTCATCGGTGGGGCCCGCCCGGTGCGGGACGCTGACGCCGTCGCCTCGCCCGAACCGCCGGAGGGCGCCTTCAGCATCGGCTGAGGACGGAGCATCGGCTGAGGGTGGCGGTCGGCTGAAGACGGAGAGTTGGCTGAGGACGGTGGGTCGGCCTGCGGCGGGCGTCGGCTGGATGCGGGAGGCCGACCGGACACGGGAAGCCCCGTCCCGGCCCGGGGGACAGCGTGCCCGGGCCGGGGCGGACGGGCGTCAGCCGGTCGGGTCGCCGGAGAGCCGGACCGTGCTCAGGATCTTCTGGACGGTGGCGTCCGGGAGTTCGTCGTCCACGCCCGCGACGGCGTAGAGGACCCAGGTCGAGAAGTCGCCCTTGGAGTTCTTGAAGGAGAAGGCGATCGACTTCCCGTCGGTGTCGCACTTCTGCTTCTTGGCCAGCCCGGTCGCGGTGGCGGTCACGACGCTGCCGGAGAGGCCCGACTGCGTGGTGAACGGCTTCGGATCGCCGACCTTGACCTTCTCCTTCGGGTCGCTCTGGCCGTACGCCGCCCAGACCCAGGTGCCCGCCTCGGCCTTCGCGGCCTCGTCGGTGCTCTTCGCCCCGCGGGCGCCCTTCGTCCCGACGCCGGCCAGCTCGGTCTCCTCGTCGCGGCCGTCCTTGTCGGAGTCCTCGACGCACCACTTGCTCTTGTAGAAGGCGGGCGCGGTGAATCCGGCGACCGGCGCGTTCTCGGGGTTCTTGGAGTCCTCGAAGCCCGCGAACACACCCGAGCTGGAGACCTCCCAGTCACCGGGGACGTCGAACTGCGTGCCCCACTTCGGGTTGGTGACGACCTTCCACCCCGGCACGAGGGGCTCGGGGTCGCCCTCGGAGCCGCGCGGGTTCTCCACCGGGGCGGAGCTCGCGTCCTCCGACACGCTCGGCTTCGCGCTCGGGGAGGCGGACTTCTTGTCGTCGGCGACGGTCGAGCCGCCGTCGTCGTCCTTGTTGTTCATCACGATGACGCCGGTGACGACGGCGGCCACGACGACCGCGGTCGCCGCGACGATGGCGATGACGGTCGTCTTCTTTTTGCCGTCGCCGGGCTTCGGCCCGCCGGGCGGCCCCGTGACCGCGTACTGCGGGACGGTCGGCTGCTGGTACGGGTTGGGCTGCCCGTAACCCGGCTGCTGCCCGTACCCGGGCTGTCCGTACCCCGGCTGCCCCGGCTGTCCGTACCCCGGCTGACCGGGCTGCTGTCCGGGCTGGCCCGGCGGGTATCCGGGCGCGCCGGGCTGTCCCGGCTGCTGGCCGGGCTGCTGCCCCTGCTGCGGATACCCCGGCTGCTGATAGGGGTTCGGCTGCTGGTACCCCGGCTGCTGGTACGGGTTCTGGTTCGGGTCCTGCGGGTTCTGCTCGCCCCCGGGCGGCTGCTGTCCTGGCCACATGGCCAGTAACCATAGATGGGTGGCGTGTCCACTGCCACGCCCGCCCCTGTCCCAGAGCTGTCCCGGTGCCGTAACAGGGGGGAGGGCGGGGGATGGCCAAACCTGGCTACTCATGAGTAACCTTCGGTCCATGAGCGCTGAACAGATGACCGTCGGCGAGATGCTCGTCGCGACGGTTCCGATGGCCCGGACCCTCAACCTCGAATTCCTGGAGACGACCCCCGAGCGCGCCGTCGTCCGGCTGCCGGACCAGGCGGAGTACCACAACCACGTCGGCGGGCCGCACGCCGGAGCGATGTTCACGCTCGCCGAGTCCGCCAGTGGTGCCATCGTCATCGCCGCCTTCGGCGACCAGATGTCCCGGGCCGTGCCGCTCGCCGTCAAGGCCGAGATCGGCTACAAGAAGCTCGCCATGGGAGAGGTCACCGCGACCGCCACCCTCGGCCGCCCGATCGCCGACGTCGTCGCCCAGCTCGACGCCGGGGAGCGCCCCGAGTTCCCCGTCGCCATCGAGATCCAGCGGGCGGACGGGGCGGTCACGGGCGAGATGACCGTCGTGTGGACCCTGCGCCCCAACAGCTGACGCCCGCGGGCGTACGTTCCCGGGGCCGCCGCCCCCTCCGGTCGGGGAGGGGAGCGGCGGCTTCCGGTATGTGCGGGCCCACACGGGCGAGGCTCAGCCCTCGTGCGCCGCGCGGTGGGCCTTGGCCAGCTCCACGTAACCGGCCGCGTTGAACCGGATGCCCTCCAGCTCCTCCGCTGTCAGGGGCCGCTTCACCTTGGCGGGCACCCCCGCGACCAGCGACCCCGGCGGCACCCGCATCCCCTGCGGGACGAGCGCCTGCGCCGCGACGAGGGACCCGGCGCCGATGTGCGCGCCGTTGAGCACGGTGGCGCCCATCCCCACCAGGACGTCGTCCTCCACGGTGCAGCCGTGCAGCACCGCGTTGTGGCCGACCGAGACCCGCGCGCCCACGGTGAGCGGGAAGCCCGGGTCCGTGTGGACGCTGCAGTTGTCCTGGATGTTGCTGTCCGGGCCGACCGTGATCGGGCCGCAGTCGGCGCGCAGCACGGCCTGGTACCAGACGCTGGAACCGGGGGCCAGCACCACCTCTCCGATCACCACGGAGGTCGGGGCCACGAACGCGTCCGCGTCGATGACCGGCTCCTTGCCGCCCATGCCCGTGATCAACGCCTGTTCCGCCATGGCCTGCTCCTCGGTGGTCCGGTGTGCTGCTCCTGGGGCCTGCGATCGGGATCGGGCCGACTCACACGGTAGGCGACGGCTCCTCGCCCGCGCCGGGGGGTGGGGTGAACATCACAGGTCACCGCACGGATCGCCGCCACCCGCGCCGACTACCGTGAGCCCGTGCCGAAAAACCGCAACACGTTCTCCTTCCTCGCCCGCCGGGGCCGCCGTGCCGCCTCCTGGCTGGTCCACCGCGGCTGGGAGTGGGCGCGGGAGGCGGGCGCCGTCACCGCCGAGCACCCCGGCCGGCTGCGCTTCGGCGCGATCGGGGAGGGGACCCGGCTGGCGTTCCCGCAGGGCACGGTCTTCGGGGAGCCGTGGATCGAGCTGGGCAGCCACTGCATCATCGCCGAGCAGGTGACCCTGACCGCCGGGATGATGCCGGACCTGGACCTGGGGCCCGACCCGATCCTCACCCTGGGCGACGGGGTGGTCCTGGGGCGCGGCAGCCATGTGATCGCGGACACGACGGTGACCATCGGCCCGGACACGTACTGCGGTCCGTACGTCTACGTCACCTCGACCAACCACAGCTACGACGACCCGCACGAGCCCGTGGGCAAGCAGTGGCCCCGCATGGAGCCGGTCGCGATCGGCCCCGGCTGCTGGATCGGCACCGGAGCGGTGATCCTGCCCGGCGCCCGGCTCGGCCGGAACGTGGTGGTCGCGGCGGGCGCGGTCGTGCGCGGCGAGGTCCCCGACCACGCGGTGGTCGCGGGGGCCCCGGCCCGGGTCGTACGGAGCTGGGACCCGGAGAAGGGCTGGCAGCCGCCCCTGCGCACCCCGGCCCCCGTACCCATTCCGGAGGGCGTGACCCCGGAACAGCTGGTCGCGCTGGCCGAACGGGGAGAGACGCCGGACGACCGGTGACGAAGGCCCGCCGGGGCAAGGGGCGCCGCCGTTAGTGTGAGCCGTATGCGCGCACCCATCGGCACCTTCGAGGACGCCTCTCCCGCCTCCGAACGGCTCGACCTGCTCCCCGCCCCCGTCGCGACGGCCCTCGCCGCCGGGTGGGGCGGCATCACCGCCGACCGGATCATCCACGTCGACACCGACCCGGCCGTGGCCGACACCGCCGTCTTCGTCGAGCACCACGGGCGGGACCTGCTGGACACCTCGGCCAACTGCGTCGTCGTGGCGGGCAGGCGCGGCGGGGAGACCACCCTCGCCGCGTGCGTGGTGCTCTCCCGCACCCGGGTGGACGTCAATGGCGCCGTACGCAAGCACCTCGGCGCCCGCAAGGCGTCCTTCGCCGCGATGGACACGGCGGTCGGCGCGACCGGCATGGAGTACGGCGGCATCACCCCGATCGGCCTCCCCGCCGACTGGCCGCTCCTCCTCGACCCCGCCGTGGTGGACGAGGAGTGGGTCCTGATCGGCAGCGGCAGCCGCCGGGGCAAGCTCATCGTGCCCGGCAAGGCGCTCGCCGCCCTCCCCGGCGCGGTGGTCGTGGCGGGGCTCGGGGTCTGAGGCGGCGCGGGGGACCCGAGAGGGATTACCGGTGGGCCGTGAGCCACCCGGTGGCGAAGTCGACGGCCGCCCGCAGCCGGAGCAGCCCGCACGACGCGGACCCGATCAGGCCCTTCCGTACGTCACCGGGGGCGGCGGACTCCTCGAACGCGGCGCCCAGGGCCGCGAAGTCGCCGTCGTCCAGGGCCACATCCTCGTACTCCCACCACTGCCGCACACCCCCCGGCGCCACCACACAGCGGTAGCGGCGGAGCGGCGGGGCGGGGGTGCGGTACTCGGCCAGGTGGAAGGCGGTGCAGGTGGCGTAGCCGGTGCCGAGCAGGAGGACCCGGGCGTCGGCCTCGTACAGCCGGGCGAGCGGGGAGTCCTCACCGAGGTGGCAGTCCGGCCGGTGCCCGGCGAGCAGCTTCCCGGCGGCGGGGCCGAGAGCGGCGAAGGAGGTCTGCGGATGGCCGCTGCGCCGCGCCCCCGCCGCCGTCCGTACGGTCTCGGCCAGCGCCCCCATGGACGGTGCGGGGGTGAGCGCCGGATCGAACGGGGGCATCGACGCGCGGACCGCCTCGCGCGCCCCGGCGTCCAGGCCGTGCACGCGGGCGCGGTACTGCGGGGAGGTGTCCGAGTTCTCCGTGGTGAAGGAGGGAACCACCAGGGTCCCGGCCCTCCCCACCGCCCGGCGCAGCGCCGCCAGCACGGTGGCGGGCCCGCCCGGCACCGGCCCCGTCGCCCGCAGGGAGGCATGCACCAGCAGGACGTCACCGGGGCGCACGCCCAGCGCGGACAGCGCGGCGGCCAACCGCTCGATGCTGTCGGGGTCGCTCACGGCGGAGACCCTGCCCATGCCGCCCGGCCCGCACACCCCTACCCCAGCTTCGGGATCTCGATTGCCGGGCACCGGTCCATGACCATCTCCAGCCCCGCCGCCCGCGTCCGCCCGTACGCCTCCGCGTCCACGACATCCAGCTGGAACCAGACCGCCTTCGCCCCCACCGCCACCGCCTCGTCCGCGACCCCGCCCGCCAGCTCGCTGTTGACGAACACGTCCACCACGTCCACCGGGAACGGGATCTCCGCCAGCGAGGCGTACCCCTGCTCCCCGTGCACCGTCTCGGCCTTGGGGTGCACCGGCACGACCCGCTTGCCGAAGCGCTGGAGGACCTCCGCCACCCCGTAGGCGGCGCGGGAGCGGTTGGTGGAGAGGCCCACCACCGCCCAGGTGTCGCCCGTGTCCTGGAGAATCCGCCGGATCGTCTCTGTCTCGTTGTCCATGCCGGGACAACCGACGGCCCCGGCCCCGCCATTCCCGCCGGAGCCCGCCCGCCCGGCGGCGCATAGGGTGGACGGATGCAGGAGCAGTACCGGACCGTCGCCCGCGCGGGTGTGCACGAGAGCGAGATCAACCGATCGCGCTTCCTCTGCTCGCTCGCCCCCGCCGCCACCGAACAGGAGGCGCAGGACTTCGTCGCACGCGTCCGCAAGGAGCACCCCACCGCCACCCACAACTGCTTCGCGTACGTGATCGGCGCCGACGCCTCCGTACAGAAGGCCAGCGACGACGGCGAGCCGGGCGGCACCGCCGGTGTCCCGATGCTCCAGATGCTGATGCGCCGGGAGATGCGGTACGTCGCGGCCGTCGTCACCCGCTACTACGGCGGGGTCAAGCTCGGGGCGGGCGGACTGATCCGGGCGTACGGGGGCGTGGTCGGCGAAGCCCTCGACGCGCTGGGCACCATCACCCGGCAGCGGTTCCGGCTGGCCACCGTCCGCGTCGACCACCAGCGGGCGGGCAAGCTGGAGAACGACCTGCGGGCCACCGGACGGGATGTGCGCGAGGTGCGGTACGCGGAGGCCGTGACCATCGAGATCGGGCTGCCGGACGCCGATGTCCCCGCCTTCACCGCCTGGCTGGCCGACGTGACCGCCGGGACCGCCGCGCTGGAGCTGGGCGGCGAGGCGTACGGGGACGTGTGAGCGCCCTCGAGACCGGTCCCGCGGGCGGCGAATTCCTGGTCGATGCGGGATCGGCGGCCCGGCGGCGTTAGCGTGGTCCGAGCCGGTCGGGATCACGGGCCGCCCGGCGCGGCCCACGGGGTGGAGGACGACGTACATGCAGCGCACAGGGCGCGGAGCCACGCACACACGGCGCACGCGGCAGAGTGCGCCCCGGCAGACACGGCGCACGCCCCGCACCACCGGCGGAGCGGCCGCGTGAGGCTGCTGCACACCTCGGACTGGCACCTGGGCCGGTCCTTCCACCGGGTGCCCCTGCTGAACGCCCAGGCCGCGTTCCTCGACCACCTGGTGGCCACTGCCCGGGCCCGCGAGGTGGACGCCGTCCTCGTCTCCGGCGACGTCTACGACCGGGCCGTCCCGCCGCTCGCCGCCGTCGAACTCTTCGACCGGGCACTGCACCGGCTCGCCGACCTCGGCGTGCCCACCGTCATGATCTCCGGGAACCACGACTCGGCCCGCCGGCTCGGCGTCGGCGCCGGACTCCTGGACCGGGCCGGAATCCACCTCCGTACCGACCCCGAGGGCTGCGCCACCCCCGTCGTCCTCACCGACGCCCACGGCGACATCGCCCTCTACGGCCTCCCGTACCTGGAACCCGCCCTGGTCAAGGACACCCTCCGCGCCGCCAGGGCCGGACACGAGGCGGTCCTCACCGCCGCCATGGACAAGGTCCGCGCCGACCTCGCCGCCCGCCCCGCCACCACCCGCTCCGTCGTCCTCGCGCACGCTTTCGTGGCGGGCGGCGAACCCAGCGACAGCGAACGCGACATCACCGTCGGCGGGGTCGCCGCCGTCCCGGCCGGGGTCTTCGACGGCGTCGACTACGTGGCCCTCGGCCACCTCCACGGCTCCCAGCGGGTCACCGGGCGCGTCCGCTACTCCGGCTCCCCGCTCGCCTACTCCTTCTCCGAGGCCGACCACCGCAAGACCATGTGGCTGATCGAGCTCGACGGCAGCGGCGCCATCGCCGCCGAGGAACGGATCGACTGCCCCGTCGAACGCCCCCTCGCCCGGCTCCGGGGCCGCCTCGACACCCTCCTGGAGGACCCCGCCCTGGACCGCCACGAGCACGCCTGGGTCGAGGCCACCCTCACCGACCCCGTCCGTCCCGCCGACCCCATGGCCCGCCTCGCCGCCCGCTTCCCGCACATCCTCAACCTGGTCTTCGACCCGGAGCGGCCCCCCGAGGACCCGCTCGCCTCCTACGCCCAGCGCCTCAAGGGCCGCGACGACCACCAGATCGCGGAGGACTTCGTGGCCCATGTGCGCGGCGGCAGCGGACCCAGCGACCCCGAACGCACCGTGCTGCGCGCCGCGTTCGACGACGTACGGGTGGACGAGAGCGTGCGCGAGGTGTCCCGATGAGACTGCACCGCCTCACCCTCACCGCCTTCGGCCCGTTCGGCGCCACCCAGGAAGTCGACTTCGACGCCCTCTCCTCCGCCGGACTCTTCCTGCTCCACGGCCCGACCGGCGCCGGGAAGACCTCCGTCCTGGACGCCGTCTGCTATGCGCTGTACGCAGCCGTCCCCGGCGCCCGGCAGAGCCCCGGGGCCACCCTGCGCAGCGACCACGCGCCCGAAGGTCTCTCCACCGAGGTCCAGTTGGAGCTGACCGTCGGCGGCCGCCGCCTCGAAGTCACCCGCAGCCCCGCCCAGTTGCGCCCCAAGAAGCGCGGCGACGGCTTCACCCAGGAGAAGGCCCAGAGCAGGCTGCGGGAGCGCGGCCCCGAGGGCGGCTGGAAGGCGCTCAGCAAGTCGCACCAGGAGATCGGCGAGGAGCTGGCCCAGCTCATCGGGATGAGCCGGGACCAGTTCTGCCAGGTCGTGCTGTTGCCCCAGGGCGACTTCGCCCGTTTCCTGCGCGCCGACGCCGAGGCACGCGGCAAGCTGCTGGGCCGCCTCTTCGACACCCGCCGGTTCGCCGCCGTGGAGGAGCGCCTCGCGGAGCTGCGCCGGGGCGCCGAGGCCCGGGTGAAGGCGGGCGACGAGCAGATCCTCGCCCTCGCCCAGCGCATCGCCCAGGCGGGCGGCCCGGCCGCGACCGAGGCCGCGCCGCCCACCGTACGGCCCGGCGAACCGGGCCTGGCCGAAGCCGTGCTGGAGCGGGCCGCCCTCACCCGCAGCGCCGCCCGCGAACACCTCGCCATCGCCGCCACCGTGCTGGCGGGCGCCGAGGACCGCCAACTCGCCGCCCGCCGCTCCCTGGAGGCCGAACGCGAACGGGACCGCCTCCAGCAGCGGTACGCCGAGACGCTGCGGCGCGCCGAGGCGCTGGAGGAGCGGCGCCCCGAACACGACGCCTGCCAGGAGCGGTTGGAGCGCGCCCGCAAGGCCGACCGGGTGGCCCCGGCGCTGGAGCTGCGCGAGGAGGCCGAGCGGGCGTACCGGGCCGCGAGCGACGGCCTCGACCGGGCCCGGGCACTGCTGCCCCCGGAGCTGGCCGGTGCCGGTTCCGACCAACTGGCCGGTCTGGAGCGGCGGTTCCAGCAGGAGCTGTACGCGCTCGACGCGGCCCGCGAGGCCGAGGAGCGCAGCGCGCGGATCGCCGAGGAGCGCGTCCGGCTGAACCGGGAGGCGCGGGCCGACGAGGAGCTGATCCGCGACACGGACGCGTGGCTGGCCGACTGGGACACCACCCGTACGGCCCTGAAGGCGCGCATCGACGCGGCGCAGGAGGCCGCCACCCGTGCCGAGCAGCTCGCCGGACAACTGGCCCCGGCCCGCCGCCGCCTGGACGCGGCGCGCCGCCGTGACGCGCTCGCCACCGACGTACAGCAGGCCGAGAAGCGGTTCGCCGCCGCACGGGAACAGGAGCTGGACGCCCGGACGTTCTCGCTCGACCTGCGGGAACGCCGACTGCGCGGCATCGCGGCGGAGTTGGCCGCGGAGCTTGTCGCGGGCGAGCCCTGCGCGGTCTGCGGTTCGGCCGAACACCCGGCCCCCGCGGGCCCCGGTGACGGCCAGGTGGACCGGGCCGCGGAGGAGAAGGCCCTCGCCGTCCAGCGGTCCGCCGAGGAAGCCCGCGCCCGCGCGGAACAGGAACGCGGACTCGTACGCGAACGGTATGCGACGGCGGAGACGGAGGCCCGTGGGGACGATACTTCCGCACCCCCCACCGTGGCTGAACTCGGCACCCTCGTCGACCGGTTGGCCGACGAGCACACCGAAGCCCACCGTCTCGCCGCAGGTACGCACGCCGCGCGGGAAGCGCTCACCGTCGCCGAGCGCGAGCACGCCGGACGGCTGGAGCAGCGCCAGGAGGCGCACGGCCGGATCTCGGCCCGTACCGCCGCGCGCGAGGCGCTCGACCGCGACCAGATCCGCCTGGCGGAGCAGATCGCCGCCGCCCGGGGCGAGTCGGCGTCCGTCGCGGCCCGCGCGGGGGAGCTGACCCGCCGGGTGGCGCTCCTCGCCGAGGCCGCCGAGGCCGTACGCGCCGAACAGGACGCGGACCGGCGCCGGAAGGAGGCCGACGACCGGCTCTCCGACGCGGCCTTCAAAGCCGGGTTCGACACCCCGCGGGCCGCTGCCGCCACCCTTCTCGGCGCCGCCGCACAGCGCGACCTCCAGCACCGTATCGACGCCTGGCAGGCGGAGGCGGCGGCCGTCGCGGACCGCCGTGCGGAAAGGGACGCCCGGGAAGCCGCCGAGCTTCCGCCCGCGCGGCCCGAGCGGGCCGAGAGCGTCCACGCGACGGCGGAGTGGCTGCTGCGCGAGGCCGCTTCGGGGCTCGTGACGGCCCGCGACCGGTGCGCCGAACTCGACCGGCTCTCCAGGCGAGTTGTGGAAGAGGTGCGGCGGCTGGGCCCGGTGCGCGAGGAGTACGAGCGGGTTGCCCGGCTCGCCGGACTGACCGCCGGGACCTCCGCCGACAACGAGCGCAGGATGCGCCTGGAGTCGTACGTCCTCGCCGCCCGCCTCGAACAGGTGGCGGCTGCGGCCACCGCCCGGTTGCAGCGGATGTCCTCCGGCCGCTACACCCTCGTCCACTCCGACGCCCGCACGGGCGGGCGCCGGGCCGGGCTCGGGCTCCACGTCGTGGACGCCTGGACCGGCAGCGAACGGGACACGGCGACGCTCTCCGGCGGGGAGACGTTCTTCGCCTCCCTGGCCCTGGCGCTCGGGCTCGCCGATGTCGTCACCGAGGAGGCCGGGGGCGTGCGCCTGGACACCCTCTTCATCGACGAGGGCTTCGGCAGCCTGGACGACCAGACCCTGGACGAGGTGCTCGACGTGCTGGACTCGCTGCGGGAGCGGGACCGCAGCGTCGGCATCGTCAGCCATGTGGCCGATCTGCGCCGCCGCATCCCCGCCCGCCTCGAAGTGGCCAAGGACCGGCACGGATCGACGGTGCACCACCGGCTGTGAGCCCTGTGCGGCCGGTACGGCGGGTCAGCGGCCGATCGCACGGCGCGGGAGCGGTGAGGAGTAGACGACGCTGGTGGTGACCGAACCGAGCGCGCCGATCCGGCCGGTGACCTCCTCCAGGTGCCGCATCGACCGAGCCGTCACCTTGAGGACGAAGCAGTCGTCACCGGTGACGTGGTGGGCCTCCACGATCTCCGGGGTGGTCTCCAGGAGGTCGTGGAACGGCTTGTAGTTGCCGTTCGGATAGCGCAGCCGTACGAACGCGAGGACCGGCAGCCCGATCCGCTCGGCGTCGACCACCGCCGCGTAACCGCTGATCACCCCGGTCTCCTCCAGGCGCCGCACCCGCTCCGTCACGGCGCTGGGGGACATGGCGACGGCGCGGGCCAGCTCGGCGAAGGTGGCGCGGCCGTCGCGCTGGAGGACATCGAGAATGCGCCAGTCGGTGGCGTCCGGGGAATAGTCGGTCACGCCGCCGAGACAACACGGAAATCCCCGGCAGATCAAGGGGAGTGCCGGGGAATCCCCCTTCCTGCTCCCGAGAGGCGGTCATAGATTCATGGTCATGACCTCCCAGCCCACGGCCCCGGCCGTCAACTCCGTCCTGCGCGTCCCGCCCGCCTCACCGGCCGTGGCCGCCGCCTACTTCGGCGCCTCGCTCGCCTTCCACGCCGATGTCTCCGACGTCGCCTCCGCACTCGCCGCCGACGGCGACCCCGGGTTCGTGGTCGTGGACTCCCGCTCCACCGTCTCCTGGGACCAGGGGCACATCCCCGGCGCGGTGCATCTGCCCACCGCCCTGATCCCCGAGCAGGCGGCGCGGCTGCTCGACCCGGCCGTCCCGGTGGTCACGTACTGCTGGGGCCCGGGCTGTAACGGTGCCACCCGGGCCGCCCTGGCGCTCGCCCAACTCGGTTACCAGGTCAAGGAGATGCTCGGCGGCTTCGAGTACTGGGCGCGCGAGGGCTTCGCCTACGAGACCTGGGAGGGCGGCGGGCGGCGCGCCGCCGACCCGCTCACCGCCCCGGTCGACGACGCCGACTGCGGCTGCTGAGCCCGGCCGTCACCGCAGGGGCCGGGCGGCCGTCAGCGCGGCGAACAGCTTCCCGGCGTCGGCGCCCGCGGGCAACCCGCTGACCTGGCCGTCGCCCACCTCCACCACCCGCCACACCCCGTCCTCCCGCACCGCCAGATCGGTCGTCACCCAGCGCGCCCCCAGCCGCCGCACCGCCTCACGCACCGCGTCCAGCGGGGGAGCGGGGCGCCGGTCGGGGGTGTCGGGGTGGGCGGTGACGAGCACCGGCTCACCGTCCAGCCACCACACCCGCGCCTCCCCGCCCCGTACGAACGGTTCGAAGGCACGCAGCACCACCCCACCGGCCAGGAACGCGTCCTGCAACTCCACGAACCGGTCGACCACGGCGGCCAGTTGCCGCCGGTCCGTCAGCTCCGGCACATAACAGGCCGTGTGCCACTCGTGTTTGCGGGACTTCACGTAGTCCTTGACGATGCCCGGCCCGGGGCCCAGCGGTGCCGCCAGCTCCCCGGCGTCCCGGGGGCGGCCCTCGCACCAGACGCTGTACGGAGTGAGGGCGGCGAACACCTCGTACCAGCCGGGCAGTTCATGGGCACGCCGGTAGTCGGCGGCGCCGGTGAGCAGGGCGCAGCTCCGGAGCGACAGAGCCTCCTCCAGCTCCGCGTACCGGCCGGACGGGACCATCCAGCCCCGGTACCAGTACGGGCCGGAGCCCCGCGCGACCCGGGCCACCGCCCCGGCCGCGTCCCCGGCGAGGAGCGCGTCATGGTCGAGGAGCGCGACCGGGGCGCCCGCCGCGCGCACGGCCGCCACCTCGTCGGCGGCCTGCGGGTCGGGCCGGTTCGGCCGCAACGGGTCGGCGCAGAAAAGGAATCCGGTCCGCTCAGGCATGGCGGGCCGCCTCACTTTCGTCACGCGGTGCCCCGGTCTCTCCCGCCACCGACGGGGCGGGAGAGACCGGGGCACCGGGATGGGTCAGAGCCGGGACAGTTCGTCCACCAGGTCGTCCAGGCCCAGCGAACCCTGCGAAAGCGCCGCCATGTGCCAGGACTTGAGGTCGAACGCGTCGCCGTGGGCGGCCCGCGCGTTCTCCCGGCCCAGCAGCCAGGCCCGCTCGCCCAGCTTGTAGCCGATGGCCTGGCCCGGCATCGAGAGGTAGCGGGTCAGCTCGCTCTCCACGAAGTCGGCCGGCCGCCCGCTGTGGCTGCCGAAGAACTCCTGCGCCAGGGCGGGCGTCCAGCGCTCGCCCGGGTGGAACGGCGAGTCCGCCGGGATCTCCAGCTCCAGGTGCATACCGATGTCCACGATCACCCGGCAGGCGCGCATCATCTGGGCGTCCAGATACCCCAGGCGCCGTTCCGCGTCGGGCAGGAAGCCCAGCTCGTCCATCAGCCGCTCCGCGTACAGCGCCCAGCCCTCGGCGTTGGCACTGACCTGGCCGACCGACGCCTGGTAGCGGGAGAGGCTGTCGGCGACATGCGTCCACTGCGCGATCTGGAGGTGGTGGCCCGGAACGCCCTCGTGGTACCAGGTGGAGACCAGGTCGTACACCGGGAAGCGGGTCTCGCCCATCGTGGGCAGCCAGGTCCGCCCGGGGCGCGAGAAGTCCTCGGAGGGGCCCGTGTAGTACGGGGCCGCGGCGCCGCCGGGCGGGGCGATGCGGGACTCCACCTTCCGTACCCGCTCGGCGAGTTCGAAGTGCGTGCCGTCCAGCGCCTCGATCGCCTCGTCCATCAGGCCCTGAAGCCACTCCCGTACCTCGTCCACGCCCTCGATGTGCTTGCCGTGCACATCGAGGTGGGCGAGCGCCTCCCACGGGCTCGCCCCCGGGAGGATCTTCTCGGCCTCGGTCCTCATCTCCGCGAGCAGGCGGTGGTATTCGGACCAGCCGTACGCGTACGCCTCGTCCAGATCGAGGTCCGTCCCGTTGTACTGCCGCGACCAGCGGGCATAGCGCTCCCGGCCCACCGTGTCCGGGGCACCCTCGATCGCGGGGGCGTAGACGTCACGCATCCAGTCGCGCAGCGCCAGCACCGAGGCCGTGGCGCCGCGGGCGGCCTCGTCCAGCTCCGCCCGCAGCTCCTCGGGGCCGGTCGCGACGAAGTCCTCGAAGAACGCCGGGCTGTCGCTCTCGCCGCCCCACTCCGCCAGCTGGCCGATGAAGGTGCCGGTCGCGCGCGGGCCGCCGTACAGCTTGCGCTCCAGCCCGAGGCCGAGCGAGGCGCGGTACCCCTCGAACGCGGCCGGAACGGCGCGCAGCCGTTCCGCGACCGCCGCCCACTCCTCCCGCGTCGTGGTGGGCGTGATCGTGAACACCTGCATGACGCTGTGGGCGGGCGAGTGCAGGTTCGACACGGTCCGCAGCCCCTCGTCCGCCTCGTGCACGGCGAGCTGCGCCGTCAGCCGCTCCCGCAGGAGCCGTCCGCAGCGGCGTTCGGCATCGTTGTCGGCACCCGGGAGCCGCTCCGCGTCGTCCAGCTCCAGCAGCGTGGCGCGAATGAGGTCGGCGGTCGCTTCCTGGCCGGCCGGTGAGAAATCGGGCAGGCGGCGCGAGCTCTCCGGGTCACCCAGATAGGTGCCCGTGATGGGGTCGAGTCCGATGATTGCGTCGACGTAGGCGTCGGCGACCTGACGGGGCAGCGCGCTGCTCGAGGTGTCTGACATGGGGACATCTTCCAATGGCGGGACCCTCTCCGTCACCACACTTACCGGGTGCGCGTCCGAAAGACGATCACGGGCGGGCCCGGTCGCCGGCGGTGACGGGCCGCCGGGGCGCGGCGGTCAGGGGCGGCCGGTTCGCGGCGGTCTTCGCGGCCGTCAGGGGCGGACCGGCTCCCCGGGCGGCAGCAGCGGCCCGCAGTCCCACTGCTGGAAGATCAGCCGCGTCTCCACCCGGGCCACCTCCCGGCGCGAGGTGAACTCGTCCAGGACCAGCCGCTGGAGATCCGCGGTGTCGGCCACCGCCACCTGGACCAGATAGTCGTCGGGGCCGGTGAGGTGGAAGAGCGCCCGCGACTCCGGCAGGGCCCGGACCCGCTCGACGAACGGGCCGATCAGCTCCCGGCGGTGCGGCCGGACCTGCACCAGGAGCAGCGCCTGAAGGCCCCGGCCGAGTTTCGCCGGGTCCAGGCGCAGCTGATCGCCGAGGATCACTCCGGAGCGGCGCAGCCGGGTCACCCGGTCCAGACAGGTCGAGGGGGCCACCCCCACCTCGGCGGCGAGCTCCCGGTAGGTGCTCCGTGCGTCGTTCTGCAACAGCCGCAGAATATGCAGATCCACCGGGTCCAGAGCGACAGAATCGGCCATGCGGCGAACGTAACACGGCCTTTCACCGCTACGAGCCGGTAACTGTTCAGGCTGTTGTCATGGACAACGAAGTCTCGATGACGCCCCCTGCCCCCACCCCGACCAGGGCGCTGGCCACCGAAGCCGTGCACGCCGGACGCGACGACCTCGCCTCCCTCGGCCTGCACGCCCCTCCGCTGGACCTGTCCACCACCTACCCCTCCTACGACTCGCGCGGCGAGGCCGAGCGGATCGACGCCTTCGCCACCACGGGCGCCCGGCCGGACGGCCCGCCCGTCTACGCCCGGCTGGACAACCCGACCACCGGCCGCTTCGAGACCGCGCTCGCCCGGCTGGAGGGGACCGACAGCGCCGTCGCGTTCGCCAGCGGCATGGCGGCCCTCACCGCCGTCCTGCTGGCCCGCGCGAGCGTGGGGCTGCGTCATGTCGTCGCGGTCCGGCCCCTCTACGGGTGCAGCGATCACCTGCTGGGCGCCGGGCTGCTCGGCACCGAGGTCACCTGGACCGACCCCGCGGGTATCGCCGACGCGATCCGGCCGGACACCGGCCTGGTCATGGTCGAGACCCCGGCCAACCCCACCCTGGCCGAGATCGACATCCGGGCCGTCGCGCACTCCTGCGGCTCCGTGCCGCTGCTCGTCGACAACACCTTCGCCACCCCCGTGCTCCAGCGCCCGGTCGAGCACGGCGCCCGGATCGTCCTGCACAGCGCCACCAAGTACCTCGGCGGCCACGGCGATGTGATGGGCGGGGTCGTCGCCTGCGACGAGGAGTTCGCGGCCACCCTGCGCCAGGTGCGGTTCGCCACCGGAGGGGTGCTGCACCCGCTGGCCGGTTACCTGCTGCTGCGGGGGCTCTCCACCCTTCCCGTACGCGTACGGGCCGCGTCGGCGAGCGCCGCCGAACTCTCCCGCAGGCTGACCGCCGACCCGCGGATCGCCCGGGTGCACTACCCGGAGATCGGCGGGGCGATGGTCTCCTTCGAGGTGTACGGGGACCCGCACGCGGTGATCGCCGGGGTACGGCTCATCACGCCCGCCGTCAGCCTGGGCAGCGTGGACTCGCTGATCCAGCATCCGGCCTCCATCAGCCACCGCATCGTGGAGGAGGGCGACCGGCAGGCGGCGGGCGTCGGCGACCGGCTGCTGCGCATGTCGGTCGGGCTGGAGGACGTCGAGGACCTCTGGGCCGATCTGTGCCGGGCGCTCAGCGACGGGCCCCTTCCGCAGCAGGCCCGGACGGCCGGACGGTCCGCTCGTCCGTCGCACGTGTCTCCGCTGCACGCGTCTCCAGCGGCCGGGTCTGCGTCTGCCGCGTCTCCGCCGCACGCGTCTCCGTCGGCCGGCTCTCCGTCTGCCGTGTCTCCATCTGCTGTGTCTCCGTCGCACTCGTCAGCCGTGCGGTGATGACGAGGGTGCCCTCCTCGATCTGGTAGTCCAGGGGCAGTTCCAGCGCCCGCATCGCGGCGACCATGCCGGTGTTACGGGACTGGGTGACGGCGTACACGCTGTCGCAGCCTGCCTCCCGGGCGAGCTGCACCAGGCGGCCGAGCAGCTCCGAGCCGATGCCCCGGCGCTGCCAGTCGTCCTCCACGAGGAGGGCCACCTCGGTCTCGTCGCCGTCCCACAGGAGGTGGCCCAGCGCCACCAGCTTGCCGGAGGCGGTCTGGACGGCCAGGGTGCGGCCGAAGCGCGGGCTCAGCAGATGGTCCAGGTAGCGGTCGGCGTCGCCCACCGGGCCGTGGTAGCGCAGGCCCAGGGTGTCCGGGGAGCAGCGGTCGTGCATGGCGCGGGCGGCGGCGAGGTCGCCGCGGTCCGCGCGGCGCACGGTGATCTCGTTGCCCTCGGGGAGCGTGAGGATGTCCGTGCTGCGGGGCACGCGCGGGCCGAGCCGGGCATCCAGCTCCACCAGGGCGCGGGCCCGGGCGAACTCGGTCGGGGTGAACGGCAGATAGGGGCGCTCGACGGAGATGACCCCGCCCGACGGGTCGCGCAGGCGCATCACCGTCTCCTCCAGCACGCCTTCGACCGGGGCGCTCTGCCCGGTCGGGCGGCCGGTGATGGAGACGGCAGGCAGTGAGTGGATGGTGCACCGGCCGAGCAACTGGCGCAGTGCGAGCGGGAGTTCGGCGGCGTCAAGGGCCGTACGGGTGGCCAGCGAGAGCACCCGGGTCGGGGTGTCCACCAGATCGTGGGCGTCCGCCCGCTCGATCCAGGTGGAGGTTCCGCCCGAGGCCGCGATCTGCCGGGTGAGCTCCTGCGCCGGGAGCGAGGCGGGCGCCCGCAGCAGGAACTCGTCGACCGTGCCCTCGGCCAGCGGGTGGGTCTGGAGCGTCAGGATGTCGATCCGGAGGCGGGCGAGGACCAGGCACAGGGCGGCCAGGCTGCCCGGGGCGTCGCGCACGGTCGTCCGCATCCGCCACAGGACCGTCTCCCCGGCCACGCCCACGGACCCGGACCCGGACCCGGCGGCCGGGCCGGTGGACGCGTCCGGGGCCGGACCGGACGCGCCCGGTTCCTCCGGCGGGGGAGCGTTGCTGTGGCGCCGTGCCCACCAGGTGTGGAACGCCGCCGTGGCCACCAGGGCCACGGCCGACGCGATGAGCAGGTAGGGCCCGTCGGGCTGGTGCCCGATCAGGTTGGCGATCGCGTCGGCCACGGCGACCGCGGTGAACAGGGCGGCCAGCTCGATCAGGTCCCGCCGCCAGTGGTGCGGGCGGCGGGCGGTCTTCGAAGACGTCACATCGGTCATATCCTTACTGTGAACGCATGGTGTTGCCTGATCACGAACACTTTGTGACTGATGGGTTAAGTGTGGATCTGACCGGCTATCGTCGGTTTTCGGTCGTGTTTTGTTGTTCGTGAGCCACCTCCGGCACTGACGGGGACGCCGTCGGGAACGCGGCCAGCAGGCGGGCGGCCTGCCGGACGGTCTGCGAGGTCCCCTTGCGTCCGGCCGTCGCAGCCAGCCCCGCGATCGGCTCGATCTCCTCCGTACCGCAGCGCTCGGCGCACTCGGCCGCCACGGCCAGCAGGTCCCCGAGCCCCCGGGGTGCCTTCTCGTACGCCAGCAGGGTGGGCAGCGCGGCGGCCAGCACGCCCAGCACCGTCCGGTACGCCCCGGTCGCCGCGGCGGTCCGGGCGGAGTCGGCCAGCCGGACCACCTTGAGCAGCTCGTGGTCGACCAGGACCGCCAGTTCGCGCCCGAGCAGCGCGGTGTCCAGCCGGTCCCGCGCGGCCAGGACGAGCAGCGCGTCCACGGCGGATATCCGGTCCTCGGGGTGCCGGGCCCCCAGCCCGTAGGCGAGCGCGAGATGCATCGCGACACCTGCCCCGCCACCGGTCTCCACGAGCGACGGCAGGACCCAGGCCCCGCCCCGGGGCCCCTCGTCGGCGGTGCGCAGAAGGTCCGGCATCAGCCAGGCGGCCAGGGTCTCCCCGTCCTCGGGCAGCGTGGCGGCCCAGTGCGGGCACTGCTCGGCGCCCCAGTGGTAGCAGTCCCGGGAGTCGGGCACATGCGGGCGGCCCAGCCAGTGAAAGGAGCGCGGGAACTCCTCCTGGATCAGCGGCCGTTCCCTGGTGGCGAGGAGCACCTTCCGGGCCCCGGACGCCGAGCGCCGCCACCAGTTGCCCGCCGACGGCCGGTCGCTGGTGAGACCGTGCCGCAGGACGGAGGCGACCGGTTCACCGGCCCGTATCCAGGCGGCCAGCCGGTCCCCCTCGGGCGTCCCGAGGTCCGCCGCGGCCTCCGCCACCCCCTCCTCGCCGCTCCGGCACACACGCAGCAGGGCCTGGGCGAAGTCGGCGGGCCCCGGGGGGGCCCCGAAGCGCCGGTACGTCCGCAGCCGCCCGACCAGCTCCGCCGGGTCCAGCGAACCGGTGTGCCAGGTGGGCGTCGCGAGCAGGAACGGCACCCGGTCGGTCCGCACATCGCCGGCCGCCTCCCACGCACGGGCGAGGAGCACCCCGTTCAGCGCGGCGTGGGCACACGTCCCGGTGCCGGTCCAGCGGCGCTTCCCCTCGGCGACGGCTTCGCCGGAGATCCGGCCGAGGAACGAGCCCACCACCAGGGCGAGTGCGTAGGCCGTGGTCATGTACGCCGGTTCGGGCTGCCGCTCGATGCCGTCCTCGACGGACCACACCCCGGCCAGAGCCTCTTGAAGGGCCTCCGTGAGCTCGGCCCGGTCGGTGCGGGCGAGGCGGACGAGCCCGTCCAGGGCACGCTCGAAGCCGGAGATCCCGGACGCGGCGGCCGAGGCCCCCGGAGTGGCGGGCTGCCAGGAACGGGACTTGAGCTGGGCCGCCACCTCCTCGACGAGCTCCGCCACGGTCCGCGGCGCCGGATCGAGCCGGGACAGCACCGGGGCGGGCGGCAGCAGCTCCTCGTAGGGCCCCTCCGCCGGGGCCTCCCCGCCCACCGCCCCGAACAGGGCGGTGACCGTGTCCCGGTGCAGCGGTCCCAACTGCGCGGCCGCGAGGGAGAGCTCCTCCCGCAGCGCTTCACCGGCGGCCGGAAGATGGCGCGCGATCAGCTTGAGCGCCCGCTCCTGGAGCGCGATGTCCTCGTTCCCGAACGCCTCGGCGACCACCGGAAGCAGCTCGCCCGCCGTCGTCGTGTCCCGGCCGAGCGCCTTCCCCAGCAGCATCAACTGGGCACGTACCAGCTTCTTCTCCGGCCGGAAGAGCACCGAGCCCGACACCTCCGCGAGCTCCCGGACGGACAGCTCGCCCCGCGCGTCCAGCCGTCCGAGCACGTCCTGCGCATGGGAGGCCACCACCGAGATGCCGTCCGCCGCCAGCACCGTCCAGTCGTGGAGGCGGCTGCCCTCCTCGTCCTCCGTGAGGCCCAACTGCTGGAGCAGGGTCAGGAAGAACCGCTGGTCACCCGGCTTTCCGCCGCGCACCAGACGGGTCACGCACCGCTCGACCAGCTGCGACCGGTCGAGCACCCCCTCCGCTGCCAGGGTGGAGAGCGCGGCCGGCCAGTGGTCCGCCGAGTCCGCGCTCTCGTACCAGCCGACCTGCGCCGGAAGCTCCGCCATCTCGAACAGCCGGGGAGCGAGCACCGTGACGTGCGGGTCGGAGCGGAGGACGCCGGTCAGCGGCACCCGGCCGGACCTGGCGTGCCACCGTGCCGTGCTGATCCGCTCCGCCCACCCCTCGACGAGACTGTCCGTCGCCGGGACCGGGCAGCCCGCCATCCGCGCCAGCTCGCTGATGAACGTGAAATCCGCCTCGGAGTCCAGCGACTTCGCCGCCAGCCGCCGGGCGAGGTCACCGAGCCAGGCCGGGTCGCGGTCCCCGAGCGCCGCCAGGATCAGTGGGTAGGGGGACCGGGACCAGCCGCGCAGATCCCGGCCGCCGATCCAGCCGGCGCAGCCCGCGGCCCCCGTGTGGCACCCGGCCCCGGCCACCTGGAGTGCCTTGCGGATCTTGTCCTGGCGCTGCCACTCCCAGCCCCGGGCCTCCTTGCGCAGCTCCTTCAGCCCGGCCAGCGCCGCCCTGCGCCCGGCCCGGTCCAGCCCGAGCACCAGGGCGGGGACTTCGCGGTGCGCTCCCGCGCGTACCGCAGTGAGCAGGTCGTTCATCGCGCACCCCCGGCGACCGTCGCCCCACGCCGGACCATCGTCACGGCCAGCGCGTGTTTGCACGGGCCCCGCTTGCCCCGGTAGTCCGCCCACCACTGGCAGGTGCAGGTGAGCGTCCCGCCGTTCTCGCGCACCTGGTAGCGCCGGTCGCCGGAGGCCACGGACGCCAGCGCGCCGTCCAGCGACACCGCCCCCGCACCGGCCAGCTCGCGGGCCGCCACCAGACGCGGGTTGTGCCGCTCGGCCCGGTCCGCGTCGTACGGCAGCTCGCGATGGAAGTACGCCGCGTCCGCCAGGTCGTAACCGACCCGCCCCGCCGTACCGAGCCGGGTGAGCGCGGCCCGTACCCGCTCGACGCTCAGTCCCGACCGCTCGGCCAGCGAGGCCGGTTCGATCGTGGGCTCCCACGCGAGCAGGACGGAGACCAGCTCGGCGTCGGCCGCCGCGTCGTCGGTGGCCAGCGCCTCCAGGACACCGCCCTCGCCGGAGAACCCGCGCGACGGGTCCGGCGACAGCGTCAACGTGAGCCGCATCCCCGGCAGGACCACCTCCCAGGCGCTCGCCGCCGCCGCACCGTCCGCCACCGGAGGCCCGTACACCCGCAGCGCCGTCGCATGACGCAGCACCCGCTGGAGGGCCACCAGCCGCTCGGGCCCCGGCAGGCACACCGCACCCGGCACCGGCCGGGTCGTCGGCCGCAGTCCGGAGCCGGTGGCCACCACCCACTGCGCGCCCCGCGCCGCGTTACCGGTGCCGCGCGGCAGGGAGCGCAGGAACGCCACCGCCCGCGCCGCCGTCAGTTCGGCCCGCAGATCGAACCCGGCCGAGGCCACCTGGGCCTCGGCGAACCCCCGCAGCCACCGGTCCGGCAGCGGAACCTTCTTCTCCACCACCGGGCCGTCCAGCGTGGTGACCGCCAGCTCCTCCGGGCCCACCCGCAGATGCAGCGGGTCGTCCGCCGTTATCCGGGAAAGGGCCTCCCGCAGCGGATTGTTGACGTCCACATTGGTCGTCCCGTGCTCCGTGCGCTGCCCGTCCAGCCCCTCCTGGAGCACATCGAGGCGCGCGTACACCCCGCAGCAGCCGGAGAACGACTCGAAGCGCAACCGGTCCCCGTTCCCCGTCACCACCGGGTCGAGGGAGGCGCGCAGGGTGCGCTGGTAGTAGCGCGCGGCGGCCACGTCGGCGACCGCCAGCAGCCCGCGGGCGGCGATGCGGGGCGAGGAGAGGAAACCGGCGAAGAACCGCGGGTGCGCCTCCGCCCCGCGCGGGGTGAGGCCGCCCGCGGTCTCCAGGCCGAGGGAGGCCCCCACCTGCGAGGATTCCAGGGCGGACGGTCGTGCGTAGGCCAGGGCCTGAACGGATCGGGTCATGAGAAAAACGGTAGGACCCACCACTGACAACGGCCCCTGGCACAGCCGTCCGTGCAGGTCAGAGGCGTACCTCGAGGCTCTCCACGGGACCGGGCCGACGGCGCACCCTCACTGGCCGACACGCCCCGGCCGCAGCACCTTGGTGAACAGCACCCCGCCGCCCTCCGCCCGCAGACGTGCCGTCAGGTCCGCGCTGTCGCCGTCGATCTCGACCTCGCCGAAGAACTGCGGCGACTCCATCGGCGACACGTTGGCCCGGTCCGGTGCCCGGACGAAGACCCGGTCCGGCCCGAACGTGCCGTCCAGCGCGTTGGCCGGAAAACCCCCTGCGGCCAGCGGGCCCGAGACGAACTCCCAGAACGGCGCGAAGTCCTTGAACGCCGCCCGCTCGGGGGCGTAGTGCTGCGCCGAGGTGTAGTGCACATCGGCCGTCAGCCACAGGGTGCCGGTGATCCTGCGGTGCTTGATGAACCGCAGCAGCTCCGCGATCTGGAGCTCCCGCCCGAGCGGAGCCCCCGGATCGCCCTGGGCCACCGCCTCGAAGTCCGTCGCCCCGTCCGGGACCACCAGGCCGAGCGGCATGTCGGCCGCGATCACCTTCCACACCGCTCGGGATTGCGCGAGGGCGCGTTTGAGCCAACGGAGCTGCTCGGCACCGAGGATGCCGGTCGTGTCGTCGGCCTGCCGGTTGGGGGAGTTCCGGTTGCGGTGCGACCGCATGTCGAGCACGAAGACATCCAGCAGCGGCCCGTGGTGGACGGCGCGGTACATCCGGGACGGCCGCCCGGAGGAGCCGGACGGGCCGTGCGACGCCGAGACGGGGAAGTACTCCTGGAAGGCGCGCGCGGAACGGGCGGCGAGGATGTCGACGTTCTTCTCCGTGTAGCGCGCGTCGTCGAGGATCTGGCCGGGGTACCAGTTGTTGCGCACCTCGTGGTCGTCCCACTGGACGACGGAGGGGACCTGCGCGTTGAAGCGGCGGACGTTGTGGTCGAGCAGGTTGTAGCGGAAGTTGCCCCGGTACTCGTCCAGCGTCTCGGCGACCTTGGCCTTCTCCTCGGTCATGACGTTGCGCCAGATCCGGCCGTCGGGGAGGGCCACACTCGGCTGGAGCGGCCCGTCCGCGTAGACGGTGTCGCCGCTGCACAGGAAGAAGTCCGGGTCCAGACGGCGCATCTCCTCGTACACCCGGTAGCCGCCGATGTCCGGATTGATGCCCCACCCCTGCCCCGCGATGTCCCCGGACCAGAGGAAGCGCACCCCGTCCCGCCGCCGGGCCGGGGCGGTACGGAAGGTTCCGTACACCGGTTTTCCCGTACGGCGGGGGTCGTACGGGTCGGTCAGCGTGACCCGGTAGTGCACCTGCTCACCCGCCGGAAGGCCGTACAGGGGAGTGGTGCCGGTGAAGTCCGTACCCGGGCCGGTCAGCGGCCCGTACCAGCGCCGGGACCGGCGGAAGGACTCGGTCGCCGAGGTTTCCACCAGCATCCGGGCAGGCCGGTCCGAACGCACCCACACCAGCGCCGATGAGGCGGTGACGCTCCCCACCTGCACCCCCCACGCCGCCTCCGGCCGCCCCGCCAGAGCCAGGGCGGGCGCCGCCGCACCGGCCGTGGGCAGGGCCGCGGCGGCGGGGACGAGCAGCGAACCGCGCAGAACGGTACGGCGGCCGGGCGAGGGGATACGCGGACGGTGCGGCATCGAGGCGCCTCCTGGGCGGTGGGTCGGAACGGACGGACAGGTGTACGGGTTCGCTCCGGGACGGGCGGAACGGACAGGCGTACCGGTCCGGGGCAGGCGGAACGGACGGGTGGACCGGTCCGCGGTGGGCGGAACGGACGCGCGGACACCGGGCCGCCGGGGCGGCCGTGGCGCTCCGCCGGGGCGGAGCCGGTCTCCGCCTCATGCCTAGTGGCCGGGGAAGGCCGCTGCCCCAACCCCAGGTGAACGGGACCGGTCGGCCGGGCCCGGCGGTCGGCCGGGCCGGGAACCACGTCCGACGCCGGAACCGACACCATGACCGGCTGACCGGCTGACCGGCTGACCGACCGACCGACTGACCGCCAGGCCCCTCAGGACCTCTTCACCGCCCGGGTTCGGGCGCCCGGCCGGACCCCACCGCTCCGGAGGCCCGGGTTCAAGCCTGCGCCGCCGCAAGCATCCCGATGCCCCGGGCGATGTCGGCCGCCGCCAGGTGGGCGTAGCCGAGTACGAGCGCCACCGTGCCGTCCTCGGGCCCCGCGTCGCCGCAGTCGCTCAGTGGCCGCAGCGCGATGCCCGCCCCGGCCGCCCGGCTCAGGAACGCGCCCTCGGGGCCGTACCGTTCCGGCAGTCGCGCGATGATGTGCAGACCTGCCGCGATGCCGCTGACCGTGGTGCCGGGGAAGTGCTCGCCGAGCGCGGCCACCAGGGCGTCGCGGCGCTCCCGGTAGGCGCGCTGGCAGCGGCGCAGCTGCCGGTCGTAGGCGCCGCGCGTGATGAAATCGGCCAGAACCGCCTGGTCGATGGCGGGGTTCCCCAGGTCCATGGTCCGTTTGCGGGCGATGATCCGGCCGGTGAGCGGGGCGGGGGCGATCAGCCAGCCCAGCCGCAGCCCCGGAGCCAGCGACTTGCTCACCGACCCGGTGTACACGACCCGCTCCGGATCGAGCCCCTGCAACGCCCCCACCGGAGCCCGGTCGTACCGGAAGTCCCCGTCGTAGTCGTCCTCCAGGACCACGCCGTCCACGTCACGCGCCCAGTCGAGCAACTGGCGGCGGCGCTCCGCGGAGTAGGCGATTCCGGTGGGGAACTGGTGCGCCGGAGTGGTCACCACGGCGCGCACGCCGGAGCGCCGCAGCGGTCCGAGCGCCAGTCCCTCTCCGTCGAGCGGCAGCGGGGCCGCGCCCAGACCGGTCGACGCGAACAGCGACGCGTGCTCCGGGCTCCCCGGGTCCTCCACACCGACCGAAACCAGGCCCTGCTCCCGGAGTACGAAGCCGAGGAGCGTCGTCGCCTGCGCCACCCCCGAACAGACCACCAGCCGTTCCGGATCGGCCACCACCCCGCGCCGCCGGGCCAGCAGACCGGCCAGCACTTCCCGGAGCTCCGGCAGCCCGCGCGGGTCGGGGTACCCCAACGAGCTGTGCGGCAGCCGTCCGAGGACCGTGCGCTGGGTGGCGGTCCACGCGGCGCGCGGGAAGAGGGAGAGGTCGGGGACGCCCGGCCGGAAGTCCACGCGAGCGCCCGGCGTACGCGGCGCCAGATCCCGTACGGAATGCGCCGCCGCGCGCACTCCGTCGCTCACCCAGGTCCCCGCGCCCTGCCCGCTGCGCAGATAGCTTTCGGCGGTCAGCTGCTCGTACGCCTCGGTGACCAGCCCGCGCGACACCCCGAGATCGGCGGCGAGTTCCCGGCTGGAGGGCAGCCTCGTGCCCGCGGTGAGACGGCCCGAGCGGACGGCCTCCCGCAGGGCGGACCGGAGTGCCCGCCCGCGCCCGCGCACCGGGGCGGCAGCGGCGGGGAGCAGCAACTCCCAGGCCGGAGAGGCGGAACCAAGGCCACCGGTCCCCTCGCGCCCCGTCGCACCGGTCGAATTGGTCCCCGAAGATGTCATGGCAATGGACCTTAAACCGGTCCGGTGCCGGACCTAGCGTCACCGCCATGAACGCGAACTCTCTGCGCGGAGCCCTCCTGGCGGCCTTCGCCTGTGTGCTGGTGGGGGCCTCCTTCACCGCCAACAGCGTCCTCGGCGACTACCCGTACGCGGGTGGCCAGGCGCTCCGCTACGGTCTGGCCGCGCTGCTGCTCGCGGCGCTGATGCGACGGGGCCCGATGCCCGTGGCCGCCCCGCTGCGGGGTCTCTCCGTCGGCCAGTGGCTGCGGCTCGGCCTGCTCGCCGCGGTCGGGATGGTCGGCTTCAACCTGGCGGTCCTGGCGGCGGAACGGAGTGCGGAACCAGCTGTTCCGGGGGTCTTCGTGGGCTGTGCGCCCATCGTCGTCGGGGTGCTGGTCCCCCTTCTGGAGAGCCGCCGCCCCTCCCGCGTCACGCTGTACGCCGCCGGGCTCGTCGCCGCTGGAGCGTTCACCGTCCAGGGGTGGGGCCGTACCGACCTGGCGGGCATCTGCTGGTCGGTGGGGGCGCTCGCGGGCGAGGTCGGCTTCGCGGTCCTGGCCGTACCGATGCTGCGCCCGCTCGGCCCGAGGCTGCTCGCCGCGACGGTCTGCGGCATCGCCGCCGTACAGTCCGCACTGCTCGGTCTGCTCATGGACGGCGGCGGGTTCCTGCGGGCCCCGACCTCCGTGGAGACGGCGGCCCTGCTCTGGCAGGCGGTCGTCGTGACCGTGATCGGCTTCGTCTGCTGGTACATCGGCCTCCAGCGCATCGGCGCCGAACGCGCCACCCTCTTCTCCGGCCTCATCCCGGTCTCCGCCGCGCTCACCGCACCGCTCGTCGGCGCCGGGACGTACGGCATGGCGCAGGGTGCGGGGAGCTTCCTGGTCGGCGCCGGAGTGGCGCTCGGCTCGGGGGTCCTGGGGCGCCGCGCGACCGCCGGGCCGACGCCCCGTACCGTCCCGTCAGCGGCTGGTGTCGAGGATCACCCGGGCGACCAGGGCCGGGTCGTCGTTCATCGGGACGTGCCCGCAGCCGGGCAGCCGCACGAGCCTGGCCTCCGGGATCACATGCTTGGCGCGGATTCCCTGCCGACGCAGCAGGATGCGGTCGCGGGTGCCCCAGGCGACGGTGACGGGGATGCCCTTCACGTCGTCGGTGAAGGAGGTGCCCACACCGGCGGCCAGCGTCTGGTGGAAACCGGTCGCTCCCCGCAGGGCCAGGGTCTCCGCGACGACCGCCTCGGGTGACCGCCTGCCGGGCCGGGCGTAGATGGTGCTGGTCAGTGCCGTACGGCCGGCCGCGCTGCGGGAGAGCCGTTCGATCGCCGGTACCGGGAGGGCCAGCGCGGCGCGGCGCATCGCCCGCAGCGTGGTGAAGGCGTAGCGGCGCTCCGGCTCGTTCCAGAAGCCCGCGGGCGACAGGGCGGTGACCGAGCGGACCAGCTCCCTGCGCCCCAACTCCAGGGCGAACAGGCCCCCGAGGGAGTTTCCGGCCACATGCGGGCGGTCGACGCCCAGCGCCGCGAAGAAGGCTCCGAGGACCGGGGTGACGGCGTCCAGGGTGTACGGAACTCCGTCCGGCAGGGCGGCGGACGCGCCGAAACCGGGCAGGTCGAGGGCTATCACCTCACGCTCGGCGGCCAGAATCCGGGTCACCGGCTCCCATGCCTGGTGGTGGTGGCCGATACCGTGGAGCAGGACCAGCGGCTCTCCCGCACCGGTCCGTTCGTACTCCACCGAGACCGTACGGGGGCCGTGCGCCGAATCGACGGTGAAGGAGACCGTGCTGGGCATGGAGCTGCTCCCTGAAGTGGGTGTAGACATCGCGTCAACAACACTTACCGCTCGGTAGCTTGGAGTTCAAGGGCCCGGGCGGTTCCCGTCGGCACGATCCCGCGGGTCGGCCGGTCCGGGACGGGGCGTGTACGGCGCCGGGCCTGGCGGTGGACCCGCCGTGGCGTGCTTTATCGAGGGAAAGCCCGATACCTTCCTCCGGCTCGAAGATCCGGAATGGGGTAATCCAATACCCCTATATCGTTCGCAATCCGGACAAGCTCATCGACCTGCCTTCCTTACGGCAGTGCATAGTTCAGGCCAAAGGGAAACCGGGCGCGACCGGGCCCCCTGGCGCCCCCGGCCCGAGCCCTGCCACCGTCCGGTGGTGGGGCTCCGTGCTGCGCGCGCCTCACGGCACCACGAACGTCTTGTGAACGCTCTGCGCCGAAGTCCCGTTTCGTTCCGTTACGGAATAAGGATTGGTCTTGACCAAGGGGGAGCGCCGCCCTAGGGTTTCAACTTAAGACAGGAACCTTTAATAAATAACGTCGCGGAAAAGCCGCTCGGCGATTGCGGAGGACAGGGTGGGGACCACGCAGCTGGAATCGGTACAGGAGCCGAAGTACTGGCACCTCAGGACCGTGCTCAGTGAGGCACTCGACTCGGACTTTGCGGTGGGCGAGATCCTCCCCAACGAGCGGGACCTCGCGGCACGGTTCGGAGTCGCACGCGCCACGCTCCGGCAGGCTCTGGAGCAGCTCGAGCTCGAAGGCAGGCTGCAGCGCCGCCGTGGCGTCGGCACGACCGTCGCCCCGCCGCGCGTGGGCGTCGCCGTCTCCACGGCCCAGCACGAGTGGACGGGCGGCGTCTCCGGCGAGGCGTGGCAGCCGGTCGACTGCGTCAGCGAGGTGGCCCCGACCGCCGTGGCCGCGATGCTCAGGACCGGCGGCGAGCCCGTGCACGTGGTGCGCCGCATCCGGGTCACCCACGGCCAGGCGGTGGCCGCCGAGCTCCTCTACGTCCCCGCCTCCTCGGTGCCCGACCTCTCCGCGATCGACGCACCGTCCGGACCGGTGCGCGCCCGCAGCGTCATGCGCGAACTGCACCGTCTGGGCCTGGAGGGGCAGGACCGCACCGTGGAGCTCGGATCGGCGCGCGCGGACGACGCCAAGGAGCTCGACAGGCTCCCCGGCGCACCCGTCCTCGTCGTCACCACCCGGTACTTCGCCTCGGGCGGCACGGCGGCCGTGTCCGTCGCCACCTACCGGGCGGACACCTGCCGACTCACCTTCGGGGACTCCGGCGCACTGGAGATCAGCCACGACGAGCAGCAGCAGGAGCGGCAGGCGTCCTGATGCCTGCCCGCCCCTGAGCGACGCCGCCCGCCCGTGAGCGGCTCCGTCGCAGGGTGCCTGCGAGCCGTCGGCCGGAAGCTCAGGCCGACGGTGAGAAGCGAGACCCGACAGGGCGCCCCGGCCGACCGGCCGGGGCGCCCTTCGCGCGTCATCCAGCCGTTCTGCTCCGGGGCCGAACGCTGTCCGGTCCTCCCTGTCCTTCCGGTCTTCCGGCCCTGGGGCGACCGTCACCTGACCCCTTGGTCCGGGGCGGACGGCAGCCGGTCCTTCCGCCCCTGAGCCGACCGTCACTCGGCCCTTCCGATCCGAGGCCAGCCGTCACTCGGCCCTTCCGGCCCGGGAGGCCGTCACCTTCGGCCCCGGCCCCGGCCCAGGGGCGGACGCCACCCGCTCCTTCCGACCCGGGCCGGACGCCATCCGGCCCGTCTTCCGCTCGCGGTCAGCGGCGGGCCGTCACCGCTCCCTCGACGGCGAACAACTGCTCCTCGACATGGTCGAGCGCCAGCCGGAGGGCCCCCGTCGCGACCGCGGCCTCACCGAGCAGCGACAACGTCACCCGTGGCGGGCGCAGACAGTAGCGGGCCAGCTCCTCGCGCAGGGGTTCCAGCACACCGTCCAGCCCGGCGGCCCAGCCGCCGACGACGACCAGCTCCGGGTCGAGTGCCAGCACCAGGGCCGCCACATCGTGCACGAGCCGCTGGAGGAACCGCTCCACGGCCGCCTGCGCCTCGGCATCGCCCTGCCGCGCCTTGGCGAACACCGCGGCCACCGCTTGCTCGTCCAGCGGCTCCAGCGGGGTGCCCGTGGTCGAGAGCAGATGCTCCGGTGTCACCTCCCTGCCCAGCAGGTGCAGCGCGCCGATCTCCCCGGCCGCCCCGCCGAACCCCCGGTGCAGACGTCCGCCGATCAAGGACCCCGCCCCCGGGCTGAGCCCGGCCAGGACGAAGACGATGTCGTCGGACTCGGTGGCCGCGCCCTTCCAGTGCTCGGCGACCGCCGCCGCGTTGGCGTCGTTCTCCACGAGGACCGGGCAGCGGAACGAACGCCGCAGCCGCTCTCCGAGCGCGAGGCCCGTCCACTCCGGCAGCGCCGTGCCCAGGCGTACGGTCCCGTCCGCCTCCACGATGCCCGGGCTGCCGACACCGACGGCGCGCAGACTGCTCCGGGCCACCCCGGTGCGGCGCAGCAGGTCCGCGATCACGGCTCTCACCTGGTCGAGCCGGTCGTCGGCGCCCGCCGTCTCCGACACCGTACGGGAACCCGCCCCGGTCACCCGGCCGTCGAGCCCCGACAGCAGCGCCGAAACCCGGTGCGGGCCGATCTCGACCCCCAGCAGATGTCCGGCCTCGGCCCGGAAGCGGAACCTTCGGGCGGGCCGCCCCTGGCGCCGGGCCTCCCTCTCGTCGGGCAGGGCCTCGACCACCAGACCGGCCTCGAACAGCCCCTCGATCACACCCTCGACCGTCGGCCGGGAGAGACCCGTGACCCGGGTCAGGTCGGTCAGCGTCGGCGAACCGGCCCCTCGCAGGGCGTGCAGTACCACCGCTGAATTGATCCGCCGCAGCAGCGACGGATCTCCCCCGGTCAGCCGGCCCACGGTGTGTCCTCCCAGCTCGTGCGCATGTCTGCCGGATCGTACTCGCTGCTCGCAGGCCCTGCGAGCAGCCCCGCAACCCGGTACCGAGCCGCAACCTGGCTCAGCTCGGAGCGACGAAACCGGACTCGTACGCCGCGATGACCGCCTGGGTGCGATCCCGGGCACCCAACTTCGCGAGAATCGAACTGACATGGGTCTTCACGGTCTCGATGCCGACGGTCAGCCCGGCGGCGATCTCCGCGTTCGACAGCCCCCGGGCCACCAACCGGAGCACCTCCTCCTCCCGGTCGGTGAGCGCGGCCCGTTCCAGGGCCGCCCGCGCCTCGCTCGTGCCGTACTCGGCCGCGAGCTGCCGGACCGCCGCCGGGAACAGCAGCGACTCTCCCTCGGCCACCAGACGCACGGCATGCACGATCTCCGCGGGTCTCGCGCGCTTCAGCAGAAAGCCGTCGGCCCCGGCCCGCAGCGCCTCGTAGACGTACTCGTCGTTCTCGAATGTCGTCACCACCAGGATCTTCGGAGGGTCCGGCACGGTCCGCAGGACCAGCCGGGTCGCCTCGATGCCGTCCATCAGCGGCATCCGCACATCCATGGCCACCACATCGGGACGCAGCCGGTTCACCAGAGGGATCACCGCGGCACCGTCGGCCGCCTCACCCACCACCTCGATGTCGGGCTGCGCCTCCAGCACGGCCCGCAGGCCCGCCCGGACGAGCGGTTCGTCATCTACCAGAAGAACGGTGAACGGCATCCGGCCAGCGTATGCGGTCCAGCGGGAGGCTCACGCTCACCCTCCACTCGCCCTCGCGCGACTCCGCGTGTGCCTTCCCGCCCAGCAGCGCGGCCCGCTCCCGTATGCCGCGCAGGCCACTGCCGCTCCCCGGCAGACCGGCCGCCCCCGAGAGAGGGTTGGCCACCTCCAGCTCCAGCTGCCCGGCGGCGACCGTGATGGTCACCCGGACGGTGACCGGCCCGGCATGACGGAGCACGTTGGTCAGGCTCTCCTGAAGAATCCGATACCCCTCCCGCGACACCGGCGCCGGGACCAGGCGGAGATCCCCGGACACCCGCGCATCGACCTTCGCCCCGGAGCTCCTCGCGGAGTCGAGCAACCGCTCGGCCTCCGCCAGCGTGGGCCGCCGGCTCACGGGGGTGCCGGACTCGCGCAGCACTCGCAGCACCCGCTCCAGGTCTTCCAGGGCGTCGCGCCCGGTCTCCTCGATGGCGGCCAACGCCCGCTCGGTGAACGCGGGATCGTTCGCCGCACGCGCGGCACCGGCCTGCACCACCGCCACCGTCAGCGCATGGCCGATGGAATCGTGCAGTTCCCTGGCCATCCGGTTGCGCTCCAACAGCTCCTCGGTCAGCCCCTCCAGCACGGTCAGCCGGTCCGTCGGGGACGGCCCCAGCAGCCATCGGGCGGCCGCCGTGGTCACCCGGCCCCCGAGCACCACCAGGACAAGCAGCGGAACGATCGGCAGCGGAGCCAGCAGCACGTTCCACCCGTGCGGGCTCAACCCCTCGACCAGCCCGCCCGGCGGCCTGCCCGCCGCCGACAGGACGAGCTCGATCGAGGCGACGGGGAGCCAGAGCGCCAGGATCGCCGCCCCCGAGATCAGGAGCCGCACCTCCAGCCAGAGCACGGTCCGCCACCGCTCCGCCCAACTCGACGAGGGTGCGACCGCGATGGAGGCGTCGGGCTGCCCGCGCTCGGACGGAGTCAGCAGCAACTGGGCCTGCAGGCCCTCCTCGAGCCGCATCGCGGGGACCAGACCGATGGGCACCGCGAAGAGCAGCGGCGCCCAGAAGGCGTCCGACACGAAGAACCACACGCTGGCCGCGGCAGCCGGAATGAGCATGTGCAACCAGCGGCTGTAGGTGTCCGCCCTGGTCAGCGGCGCGAGGATGCGGTGCATGGCTCCATCGTCCCAGCGGCCCTCCCACGGCGGCTCCCCCGTGGGAGGGAGACGATTCCCGCCGACGGGGGAGGCGGGGCGCCCTGCCCGGCGGCCAGGCTTGGGGACATGACCAGCATCGACGTCCACCAGCTCACCAAGGCATACGGAACCACCCGTGCGGTGGACCGCCTCAGCTTCCGCGTGCGACCGGGCAGGATCACCGGATTCCTCGGCCCCAACGGCGCAGGCAAGTCCACGACCATGCGCCTCGTTCTCGGCCTGGACCGGCCGACCGGCGGCACGGCCACCATAGGCGGGCGGCCCTACGCCGAGCTCGCCGAGCCGCTGCGCACCGTCGGAGCGCTGCTCGACGCCCAGGCCGCACACGGCTCGCGCACGCCGCGCAGTCACTTGTCCGTGCTCGCCGTCAGCAACGGCATACCCCTCTCGCGGGTGGCGGCCGTGCTGGAGGAGACCGGGCTCGGCGAGGTGGGAACACGCCGGATCAAGACCTTCTCCCTCGGCATGCGCCAGCGCCTCGGTATCGCTGCCGCCCTGCTCGGGGAGCCGGAAGTGGTGATGCTGGACGAGCCGTCGAACGGGCTGGACCCCGAAGGGATCATCTGGATTCGCGAGCTGATGAAGCGGCTCGCGCGTGAGGGCCGGACGGTCCTGGTCTCCAGCCACCTCATGAACGAGACCGCTTCCTTCGCCGACCACCTGGTGGTGCTCGGCCGGGGCCGCCTCCTCGCCGACACACCGATCCGGGAGTTCCTCGACTCCCGCAGCCGCCCCCGCGTACGCCTGCGGACGACCGAACCGGCCAGGCTCCGATCGGCGCTGGCCGCCAGGGGACTCACCGCGGTACAGGCCGAGGACGACCGCTGGACGATCGACGGCGCCACCTCGGAGACGGTCGGCACGCTCGCCGCCGACGAGGGCATTCCCCTGCTCGAACTGACCGATGAGCGGGCCTCGTTGGAACAGGCGTATCTCGACCTCACGGCGGACGAGGCTCCCTTCGCCGCATCGACGACCAGCACCCGCCAGGAGGCGTGATCATGGCCCCGGCGACAGTCCTCCACTCCGAGTGGATCAAGATCAGATCGGTACGGTCCATCCACGGCTCCCTGGCGGCCGTCCTCGTGACCACGCTCGCCGTCACCGTCCTCGCGCTCGGGACCGTCGGTCAGGAACAGGCGGAGCGGGCGGGAGCCGAACCGGTCTTCGACGCCTTCTACGCGCTGAACTTCGGGCAGATCGCTGCCATCGCGTTCGGTGCGACGGCGGTCTCCTCGGAGTTCCTCGGCGGAGCCCTCCGCATATCGCTCGCCGCAGTGCCCCGCCGCTCCCTTTTCTACGCGGCGAAGATGACGGTCATCGGCGGGGCAGCGCTCGTCGTCGGCCTGCTGACCAGCTTCAGCGCCTTCCTGGTGGGCCAGCTCTTCATGGGGGAGCACGCGATCGGCCTGGGACACCCCGGAGTGCTGCGCGCGGCAGTCGGTGGAGGGATCTACCTCGCGTTGATGGCGCTGTTCGCTGCGGGACTCACGGCGCTCCTGCGCAGTGCGGTCGCGGTGCTCAGCTTCCTCATACCCTTCCTGCTGATCTTCCCCTTCGTCTTCGCGGGCACAGCCACCGCGGTGACGCGGTATCTGCCGGACCGTGCCGGTCAGCTGGTGCTCCACCAGAATCCGGAGGGGAGTCTCGGGCCATGGTCAGGGCTCGCCGTGACAGCCGCTTGGGTGGCGGCCGCGCTTCTGGCGGGCTGGTGGGCGATGGGCCGACGGGACGCCTGAGCCCGGGACGCAGGGCCCACCGGGGCTTCCCCGGGAACGCACATCGTCGGTCCCGGGTGTCAGCGGGAAGGGGGCGAGGGGGAAGGGTGCGATGCCGATGCCGACACGGCCTCGCGGAGGCGGGCGTACTCCTCGGCCATCGTCGTGATCGTCCAATGGGCGTTGAGGCCGCTGGGGTTGGGCAGGGCCCACACCCGGGCACCGCCGATCGTGCGCTCCTGCCGGCCGATCCGGGCACGGGGCTCGCTGAAGGCCGTGCGGTAGGCGGTGATGCCGACGACCGCGAGCCACGCGGGCGCGAGCCGCTCGACCCTCTCGGTGAGGGCCGCCCCGCCCTCCCGGAACTCCTCCGCGCCGAGCTCGTCCGCCCGAGCCGTGGCCCGGGCCACCACATTGGTGATGCCGAGGCCGAGGGGCAGAAGCTCGGACTGCTCCGAGGGCAGCAGCTGCCGGGGCGTGAAGCCCGAGCGGTGCAGGACCGGCCAGAAGCGGTTGCCGGGGTGGGCGAAGTGGTGGCCCGTGGCCGCGGTCATCAGGCTCGGGTTGATCCCGCAGAAGAGCACCCGCAGACCACCCGCGGCCACATCGGGGACGATGCGGCCACGGGCGGCGTTCAGCTCTTCGGGGGTCATGCGGTGGAGGCGGTGCCGGTCACAGGATCGAGCCGGGGGCGTAGGCCGCGGCCTGGGGGTGCTGCTTGGTGATCTCCTCGATCCGGGACACCAGCGCCGCCACCTGGTCGCCCGCCGCGCCCGTGAACGACAGCTTGTCGGCCATCAGCGCGTCCAGCTGCGCCCGGTCCAGCGGGATGCGCTCGTCGGCCGCCAGCTTGTCGAGCAGCTCGTTGCGCTCGGCGCCCTGCTCCCGCATCGCCAGGGCGGAGGCGACCGCGTTCTCCTTGATCGCCTCGTGGGCCACCTCGCGGCCGACCCCGGCCCGTACGGCACCCATGAGGACCTTGGTGGTCGCCAGGAAGGGGAGGTAGCGGTCCAGCTCGCGGGCCACGACGGCGGGGAAGGCGCCGAACTCGTCGAGCACCGTCAGGAAGGTCTCCAGAAGACCGTCGAACGCGAAGAACGCGTCGGGGAGCGCCACCCGGCGGACCACGGAACAGGACACATCGCCCTCGTTCCACTGGTCGCCCGCCAGCTCGCCCGTCATCGAGGCGTAGCCCCGCAGGATCACCATCAGGCCGTTGACCCGCTCGCAGGAGCGCGTGTTCATCTTGTGCGGCATCGCCGACGAGCCGACCTGGCCCGGCTTGAAGCCCTCGGTCACCAGCTCGTGGCCGGCCATCAGCCGGATGGTCTTCGCCACCGACGAGGGCGCGGCGGCGAGCTGCACCAGAGCGGTCACCACGTCGTAGTCGAGAGAACGGGGGTAGACCTGGCCGACCGAGGTGAACGCCTCGGCGAAGCCGAGGTGCGCGGCGATGCGCTGTTCCAGGTCGGCCAGCTTGTCCGCGTCGCCGCCCAGCAGGTCCAGCATGTCCTGCGCCGTACCGACCGGGCCCTTGATCCCGCGCAGCGGGTAACGCGAGAGGAGGTCCTCCAGCCGTCCGTAGGCCACCAGCAGCTCGTCGGCCGCCGTCGCGAAGCGCTTGCCGAGCGTCGTCGCCTGCGCGGCGACATTGTGCGAGCGCCCGGCGATCACGAGCTCGCGGTACTCCGCCGCCAGCTTGCCGAGCCGGGCCAGCACGGCCACGGTGCGGTCGCGCATCAGCTCCAGCGAGAGCCGGATCTGCAGCTGCTCGACGTTCTCCGTCAGGTCCCGGGAGGTCATGCCCTTGTGGACCTGCTCATGGCCCGCGAGAGCGTTGAACTCCTCGATCCGGGCCTTCACGTCATGCCGGGTGATCTTCTCGCGCTCGGCGATCGACGCCAGGTCGACCTGGTCGAGCACCCGCTCGTAATCGGCCAGCGCCTCGTCGGGCACCTCGATCCCGAGGTCCTTCTGAGCGCGCAGCACCGCCAGCCACAGCTGACGCTCCAGCTTCACCTTCTGCTCGGGGGACCAGAGGACGGCCAGCTCCGTGGAGGCGTAGCGGCCGGCCAGGACATTGGGGATGCGAGGCTTCGCAGACACAGCAGTCACGTGCATGGATTCTACTGTCGGTTTCTGCAGGCCAGCGCCGCGGTCCGGTTTGTGGCTTGCTACGAAGAGCCCTGGCTGCGGTGAGGAGTCCCGGCTGCGGCGGAGAGTCCTGGCCGCGGCGCCCCGGTTCCGCGCCTTCCTCGGGGGAGCTACTCCGGGGAGACCCGGCGCCACCCCGTCACCGGGCCGGGGGCCGTGGTGTCCGCGGGCGTGATCCAGAAGGCCGAGGACGTCCCGGTGTCGAACTGGGCGCCCGACCGGCCGTCGCCGGACGATCTGCCGGTGAGCCGACGGCCGATCCAGGGGCCCAGATGGCGGCGGGCGAAGCGGATGTCGTCGACCCGGCGGTCCGCCCAGCGCGGCGGCGGGGAGGCGGGGACCGGCGCCTGCCAGTCGAGCTCGGGCGGGAGCCCCAGCGCCTGCCAGACCGCCTCCGCCACCCGGCGGTGCCCCTCGGCGGTCAGGTGCAGCCGGTCGGCGTCCCACATGCGCGGGTCGCTGAGCGAGGGCGCGGAGTAGAGGTCGACCACCGAGGCGCCGTGCCGTCCGGCCAGATCGTCGATCAGGGCGAACAGTGCCTCCATCCGGGGACGGAACCGGTCGAACACCGGACCGTTGCGCCCGGGGCTGCGCATCAGCACCAGCTTCTTGCAGGACGGGGCGAGGGACTCCACGGCCTCTTCGAGCCGCCCCCTGACCATGCCCATGTCGCACTTCGGGCGCAGGGTGTCGTTCAGCCCGCCGACGAGGGTCACCACATCGGCCTGCATCGCCGCCGCCGCGTCCACCTGCTCGTCGACGATCTGGCTGATGAGCTTGCCGCGTACGGCGAGGTTGGCGTACCGGAACCCGGGGGACCGGGCCGCGAGCCGGGAGGCCAGGACATCGGCCCAGCCCCGGTAGGTGCCGTCGGGAAGCAGGTCCGACATGCCCTCGGTGAACGAGTCGCCGACCGCGACAAGGCTGGTGTAGGAGGCATTCAATTCCATGACCCGCCGATTCTACCGTGACGGGCTCCCATACCGTCCGGCCGGTACGGGAGCCCCCGGACGGCGCGTGTTCAGAGCGACTGTGCCCGGCCGACGAGTTCGCGCAGGACATCCTCCAGCGTGACCATGCCGACCAGCCGGTCATCCTCGTCGAGGACGGCCGCGAGATGCGTCCGGCTGCGCCGCAGCGCGGTCAGCACGTCGTCCAGCGGCGTCGCCGCCCGCACCCGGGCGATCGGCCGCAGGGCCGTCACCGGGAAGGGCGCGTCCCGGGGCGTGGCGTCCAGGGCGTCCTTCACATGGAGGTAGCCCAGGATGCGCCCTTCGCTGTCCATCACCGGGAAGCGGGAGAAACCGGACTCGTGCGAGAGCCGCTCCAGCTCCTCGGGGGTCGTGCCGACCCGGGTGTACAGCACCCGGTCCACCGGCATGACCACATCCCGTACCGGGCGGCGGCCCAGCTCCAGGGCGTGGTGCAGCCGCTCCGCCGAACGGTCGTCGACCAGCCCCGCGTCCCCGGCGTCCTTCACCAGCCGCGCCAGCTCGTCGTCCGAGAACGTCGCGGCCACCTCGTCCTTCGTCTCCACCCGCAGGAGCTTGAGCAGGGTGTTGGCGAAGGCGTTGATCGCGAAGATCACCGGACGCAGCGCACGGGCCACCGTGACCAGCGGCGGACCGAGGAGCAGCGCGCTGCGGGCCGGTTCGGCGAGCGCGATGTTCTTCGGCACCATCTCGCCCAGCAGCATGTGCAGATAGGTCGCCACGGTCAGCGCGATCACGAACGAGATCGGGTGCACCAGCGGATGCGGCACCCCCACCGCGTCGAAGACCGGCTCCAGCAGATGGGCGATGGCCGGCTCGGCCACGATGCCCAGCACCAGGGTGCAGAGCGTGATCCCCAGCTGGGCGGCGGCCAGCAGCGCGGAGACGTGCTCCAGCCCCCAGATGACACTGCGGGCCCGCCGGTTCCCGGCCTCGGCCGCCGGCTCGATCTGGCTGCGGCGTACGGAGATCAGGGCGAACTCGGCGCCCACGAAGAAGGCGTTGACCACCAGGGTCAGCAGACCGATGAAGAGCTGAAGGACGATCACCGGCCCCCCTCCGCCCGCTCCTCGGCACCGTGCGGCGGGGCGTGCAGCAGCGCCCGCGCGGCCCGGCGGCCCGTGGCGTCCACCACGTCGATCCGCCACCCGGCCAGCTCGACGGTGTCGTCCACCGTCGGAATCCGGCCGAGCTCGGCGGCGACCAGCCCCGCGAGCGTCTCGTAGGGCCCCTCGGGCACCCGCAGCCCGATCCGGCGCAGCTGGTCGGTGCGGGCCGCGCCGTCGGCCGACCACAGGACGCGGCCGTCGGCGTCCTCCCCGGCCGGCGCGAGGTCGGGCGTCTCATGCGGATCGTGCTCGTCGCGGACCTCGCCGACGACCTCCTCCACGATGTCCTCCAAGGTCACGACTCCCGCCGTACCGCCGTACTCGTCGATCACCACGGCCATGGCGAGCTTGCCCGACAACTGGTCCAGCAGCCGGTCCACGGTCAGCGTCTCCGGTACGAGCAGGGGTTCGCGCAGCATCTCCGAGACGCGGGTACGGGGCCGCTCGTCGGCCGGGACCGCCAGCACGTCCTTGATGAGGGCCACCCCGACCACGGTGTCCAGGCTGCCCCGGTAGACAGGGAAGCGGGAGAGACCGGTGGCCCGGGTCGCGTTCGCCACGTCCTCGGCGGTCGCCCGCATGTCGAGGGCCGTCACCTGCACCCGGGGGGTCATCACGTTCTCCGCGGTCAGCTCCGCCAGATTCAGGGTCCGTACGAAGAGTTCGGCGGTGTCCGCCTCCAGCGCCCCCTCCTTCGCCGAGTGCCGGGCCAGCGCGACCAGCTCCTGCGGGCTGCGCGCGGAGGCCAGCTCCTCGGTCGGCTCCAGGCCGAGGCGGCGCACGATCCGGTTCGCCGTGTTGTTGAGGTGGCTGATGAAGGGGCGGAACACGGCGGTGAACACCCGCTGCGGGGTGGCGACCGCCCTGGCCACGGCCAGCGGCGAGGAGATCGCCCAGTTCTTCGGCACCAGCTCGCCGACCACCATCAGGACCACCGTCGACAGGGCCGTACCGATGACCAGGGCCAGCGTCGACGCGGCGGCCGGAGGCAGCCCCGCCGCCTCGACCGGGCTGCGGATCAGCCGGGCGATCGACGGCTCGGCGAGCATCCCGATCACCAGGTTGGTGACGGTGATGCCGAGCTGTGCGCCCGAGAGCTGGAAGGTCAGGCTGCGTACGGCCTTCAGGGCGCTCGCGGCACCCCGCTCGCCCCGCTCGGCGGCCCGCTCCAGCTCCCCGCGCTCCACCGTGGTCAGCGAGAACTCCGCCGCGACGAAGGCACCGCAGGCGACACAGAGCAGCAGGGCGACGAGCAGCAGAAGCACTTCGGTCATCGGTTCACCTCCGTCCCATGATCGGGCAGGGGCGGACGGACCGCGCGGTATCGGCTCCGGGGAGGAGAGGGGGACAGGAGACGGGGGACGGAAAAGAGGCTCACCGTAGAGCGTCTGCCCAGCCGTCACCCGCGTACCGCATCACCCTGCGCACCGCCCAGGACCGTGCACCACCCAGGACCGTGCACCGCGCCGCGCACCGCCTTGGACCGTGCACCAACGCCAGTCAGTCCGTCAGATGCTTCACCCAGCGGCTCCACTGCGGTTCGGGCCCGTACCCCGCCGCGCGCCACGCGTGCTGCGCCAGGTCGTTGCGGTCCAGCACCATCGCGTCCGCGCGCCGGCCGCCCAGAGCGGTGAAGCGGTCCTCCGCCGCCGCGAGCAGCGCGCCGCCCACGCCCCGGCGGCGCTGCTCCGGATGGACCGCCAGCCGGTAGAGGTGGCAGCGCCAGCCGTCGAATCCCGCGATCACCGTGCCCACCAGCACCCCCTTCCGTTCCGCGAGGATCAAGGCATCCGGGTCCCGTTCCACCAGGCGTGCGATGCCGTCGGCGTCGTCGCTGATGCTGGTGCCCTCGGCGGCCACCTTCCAGAACGCGAGCACCTCGTCCAGATCGGCCGCCGTCGCGGACCGTGTCGAAAGATCGTTCATGGCGGCCATCCCACCACCCGCCCACCCCGGAAGGCGACCGCTTTCGAGCCCGCGCGGGCCGGGGGCCGACCGCTTCCGAAAGGCGCCCGCGCCCTTCCTCTTGCCGGTACTAGCGCGACCGCGCTAGCTTGGAAGGGTGCCCAAGACGCAGCTGAACGTTCGAGTGGACGAGGCCACCGCCGAGGCCGCGCGGCAGCGCGCGCTCCAGAGGGGGATCAGCGTGAACCGCTATATAGAGGAGCTCGTCAAACAGGACGCGGGTGAGGTGGGACACACCTTCGTCGAGGCCGCCGCCGACTTCATGAAGCAGTACGAGTCGGTCTTCGCCGAGGAGTTCGGCCCGGAGCACGAAGGCCCCCGGCGGGAAGTCACCCGGCGCGAAGGCACCCGTTGAACCTGCGGATCGACCTCTCCTGGCTGCTCATGGTCGCCGAGCACAAGACCCCCGGCGACCCCCAGGTCGTGGACTGGGGCGCGCTCGTCGCCGCGGTCGCCCGGCACGAGGCGGAGATCTTCGGCAGCGCCGTCTACAGCGACCCGCACACGCGGGCCGCCGCCCTGCTCCAGCTGCTGCTGCACGTCCCCGCCCTCGAGCACTCCAACGCCATGTTCGCCTCGGCCGTCGCCTACGGCTATCTGGTCGCCTCCGGGCTGAAGGTCATCACCTCGCCCGAGCAGGTGCGCGATCTGGCCCTCCTGGTCAAGCAGGGCAAGGCGGACGTGCGGGCCATCGCGGACGAGCTGCGCCAGTGGAGCGTGTGAGGCACCGGCCTTCTCCGCCCTAAATATGAGGCATGTCCGGAACGAACGGCTTGCGGGCCACGCCCAGCACGCAGGGGGAGGAGGGGAACGGCACGCCCTTCTCCGGGATGCGCAGTCTGCGGTACGTCCCCAGCTCGAAGCCCGCCGCCTCGATCGCGGCCAGCGGGTTCCGGGCCGTGTGGCAGCCGCCGAAGAGGAGAGGCCACACCGTCCGGTCCGCCGTGCGCTGTGCCGCCGCCAGAGCCCGGCCCGGGGCCAGCCCGTGTTCGAAGAAGCGCAGTTCGCCGCCCGGCCGCAGGACGCGCCTGATCTCGGCGAGCGCCTTCGGCAGGTCCCGTACCGTGCACAGGACCAGTGAGGCCACCGCCGCGTCGAACGCCTCGCTCTTGACCGGCAGCGCCTCCGCCGCCCCCGGCACCACGTCCACCGGCACCTCGGCGCGCAGCCCGGAGCGGACGGCGAGCTGCCGCAGCGAGCGCTCCGGCTCCAGCGCCACGACCTCCGAGACCGCGCCCGGGTAGTGGGCGAAGTTCAGCCCGTTGCCCGCACCGATCTCGATGACCCGGCCGGAGAGCCCCGCCAGCAGCTCCTCGCGGTACGCGGCGACGCCGCCCTTCAGGTCGGCCGTCACACTCAGCCGGGCGTAGACGCGGGCGAAGACCGGGTGGTGCACGGCGTCGCGCGGGAGCTTCCTGCTGCGCAGATGCATGAGGGACCTCCGGGAGGCAGCGGGCGCGGTCGGCTCTCCCCCTGATTCTCCCCCGTACGGAGCGGTACAGGCATGTCCGTACGTCACCGGGCCCGGCCCGCCCCCGTCATACGGACGGTACGGTCCACGTCCCGCCGAGCTCCGGGGCCAGCCAACCGGCCGCCCGTGCCGCGAAGTCGGCGGCCGGCAGCGCACCCGCACCGGCCGGTACCGCCCCCAGCAGCGGGGCACCGGCCGCCACCGGCAGGTCCTCGATGTTGCACCGCGAGGCCAGGTCCGGCCGCTCCGGCATACTGCCGACGACCACGCCCCGGCACTCCAGCCCGCGGGCCCGCAGCGCCTCGGCCGTGAGGGCGGTGGCGTTCAACGTGCCCAGGCCCGCAGGCGCCACCACCAGGACCGGGGCGGACAGCAGCCGGGCGGCGTCCGCGAGCGTGGCGCCCTCGTCGTCGAAGCGCACCAGCAGCCCGCCCGCCCCCTCGACCAGCACCAGATCGTGCCCGGTGGCCAGCTTCCGCGCCGCCTCGGCCACCTCGTACGGCCGCACCGGGGCCAGCCCCGCCCGCCGCGCGGCGGTGGCGGGGGCCAACGGCTCGGGGAACCGGGCCAGTTCGACCGCGGTCACATGGTCACCCGCCAGCCGCGCCACCTCCGCCGCGTCACCCGGCTCCCCGGGCGCGAGCCCCGTCTGCGCGGGCTTCAGCACCGCCACCCGGCGGCCCCGCGCGGCGGCGGCCACGGCGGCGGTCACCACCGTCTTGCCGATCTCCGTGCCGGTACCCGTCACCACGAGCATCGTCATGTCAGCCCTCCCGCACCAGGTCCCACGAGCACCACAGTCATCTCAGCCCTCCCGAGCCGCCGCGCACACGGCCCGGCAGATCCGTCGTACGTCGTCGTCCCCGGTGACGTACGGCGGCATCGTGTACACCAGATCGCGGAACGGCCGCAGCCACACGCCCTCGCGTACCGCCGCCCGGGTCGCCGCCGCCATGTCCACCTCGTGGTCGAGCTGGACGACCCCGATCGCCCCCAGGACGCGTACGTCCACGACCCCGGGGAGATCCGCCGCGGGCGCCAGACCGGAGCGCAGACCGGCGCCGATCCGGGCCACCTCGCTCTCCCAGTCCTGCCCGAGGAGCAGGTCCACCGAGGCCGAGGCGACCGATGCGGCCAGCGGGTTGCCCATGAAGGTCGGGCCGTGCGCCAGTACCGGGACCTCGCCGCGCGAGATCCCCTCGGCCACCCGCGAGGTGCACAGGGTCGCCGCCATCGTGAGATAACCGCCGGTCAGCGCCTTGCCGACGCACATGACGTCCGGTGAGACACCGGCGTGTCCGGCGGCGAACAGCGTGCCCGTCCGCCCGAACCCGGTCGCGATCTCGTCGAACACCAGCAGGACGTCCAGCTCGTCGCACGCCTCGCGCAGCACCCGCAGATAGCCGGGGGAGTGGAACCGCATCCCACCGGCCCCCTGCACCACCGGTTCCACGATGACCGCCGCCAACTCGTCGGCGTGCGCGGCGATCAGCTCCCGCAGATGGCCCACGTAGGCGGGGTCCGGCTCCGCGTCGAAGCCGTCCGGGGGCGCGTCGGCGAAGACCTGCCGGGGCAGCGAGCCCGACCAGAGCTCGTGCATCCCGCCCTCCGGGTCGCACACCGACATCGGCTGCCAGGTGTCCCCGTGGTAGCCGCCGCGCCAGGTCAGCAGCCGCCGCTTGTCCGGCCGCCCGGCCGAACGCCAGTACTGGAGGCACATCTTGACCGCGACCTCGACCGACACGGACCCCGAATCGGCCAGGAACACGTGCTGGAGCGGCTCCGGCGTGATCTCCACCAGCCGGGTCGCCAGCCGGACGGCGGGCTCATGGGTGAGCCCGCCGAACATCACATGGCTCATCCGGTCCAGCTGGCCGCGCGCGGCCTCGTTGAGGACCGGGTGGTTGTAGCCGTGCACCGCCGACCACCAGGACGACATGCCGTCCACCAACTCGCGCTGCCCCTCGATGGGTTCGGCGAGCCTGAGCCGTACGCCGGAGGCCGACTCGACGACCAGCGGCTCCTGCCGCCCCGGCATCGGACCGTAGGGGTGCCAGACGTGCGCGCGGTCCAGCGCCCGCAGTTCGTCCGGGGAGTACGGCTTCGGGGCGGCGGCCGGGGGGAGTCCGGCGGTGTACGGGTCCGGCTCGGGGGGCCGGCGGAGTCCTGGGGCGTACGGCTCAGGCATTGGGCGCGAGATCCGTCCCCGCGCCCCGGCGGCGGACCGCCACCAGATCCGTACGCGCGGGCCCGCCCGCAGGCGCGGCCGGAGCGCCGACGGTCTCCGTAGCAGGCGCGCTCTCCTCGCCGCCCGCGACGGCCGCATGACCTCCGCACGGTCCGCAGCCACCGCCACCCCCGTGCGATCCGCAGCCCGGGGACTCGGACGAGCCGTGCGAGCCGCAGCCGCCCGCCTTCTCCGGTGCGGACGCCTGCGAACCGCAGCCGCCACCGGTCAGCGCGTCGGCCCGGTGGCGGGGGAGGGTCGTCGTGCCCGCGCCCTCCACCTCGAAACCGGCGTCGGCGATCATGTCCAGGTCGGCCTGGCCCGCCTGGCCCTCACTGGTCAGGTAGTCGCCCAGGAAGATCGAGTTCACCAGGTGCAGCGCCAGCGGCTGCATCGAGCGCAGATGCACCTCGCGCCCGCCCGCGAGCCGGACCTCCACGTCCGGGCAGACGAAGCGGACCATGGCGAGGATGCGCAGGCAGCGCTGCGGGGTGAGGTTCCACTCCTTGGCCAGCGGCGTGCCCTCGAACGGGATCAGGAAGTTCACCGGCACCGAGTCCGGGTCCAGGTCGCGCAGCGCGAAGACGACGTCGACCAGGTCCTTGTCGCTCTCGCCCATCCCGGCGATCAGCCCGGAGCACGCCGAGAGCCCGGCCGCCTGGGCCTGCTGCACGGTCTCCACCCGGTCCGCGTACGTGTGGGTGGTCGTGATCGCCCCGTACGTCTCCTCGGACGTGTTCAGGTTGTGGTTGTACGCGTCGGCGCCCGCCTCGCGCAGCCGGTCGGCCTGTCCGTCGGAGAGCAGACCGAGACAGGCGCAGACCTCGACGCCCTCGTTCTGCTCCTTGATCGCCTCGATGGTCCTGGTGACCCGGTCGACGTCCCGGTCCGTCGGCCCGCGCCCGCTCGCCACCAGGCAGACCCGCTTGGCGCCGCCCGCCACCCCGGCGGCGGCGGCCTTGGACGCCTCGTCCGGCTTCAGCCAGGTGTACTTGAGGATTCCGGCCTTGGAGCCGAGCCGCTGGGAGCAGTACGAGCAGTCCTCGGGGCAGAGCCCCGATTTCAGGTTGACCAGGTAGTTGAGTTTCACGCGCCGCCCGAACCACTGGCGGCGTACCCTGCCCGCGGCGGCCACCACGTCGAGCAGGTCGTCGTCGGAGGTCGCCAGCACGGCGAGCGCTTCTTCGCGGGTCGGCAGTTCGCGCCGCAGCCCCTTGTCCACCAGCGTGTTCAGCAGGTCCATGAAAGGTGATCCTCGCTTACGGCACCACCTCCAGCCAAGGAGGAACCAGACAGCAGACCGGGGTGCGGGTGTGTGTATTGCCACACCCTGACCTGCTGCGCACCCCGCTAGGGTCTGTGAGCTGCCTACAAAAGGGACCCTCCTATGTCCTCCGCCCCGCCCTTCGCCCCGTTCGACTGGATCGACGACGAGGCCCGCCGCCGGGCGGCGGCCGGACTCGTCCGGACCCTGCGCCCGAGGAGCGCGGAAGCCGAACTCCTGGACCTCGCGAGCAACGACTACCTGGGCCTCACCCGGCACCCGGAGGTGGTCGCGGCGGCGGCCGGTGCCGCACACCGCTGGGGTGCGGGCGCGACGGGATCGCGGCTGGTCACCGGCACCACCGCGCTCCACGCCGAACTCGAACGGGAACTCGCCGGTTTCTGCGGTTTCGAGGCGGCCCTCGTCCTCTCCTCCGGTTACGCGGCCAACCTCGCGGCCCTCACGGCGCTGACCGGGCGCGGTTCGCTGATCGTCTCCGACACCGGCAACCACGCCTCCATCGTGGACGGCTGCCGGCTCTCCCGCGCGGAGACCGCCGTCGTCCCGCACGCCGATCCGGAGGCCGTGGCCAAGGCGCTGGCGGCCCACGACGGGCGGGCGCTCGCCGTCACCGACTCGGTCTTCTCGGTCGACGGGGACGCGGCACCGCTCACCGCGCTGGCCGAGGTCTGCCGCGGAGCGAACGCGGCCCTCGTCGTGGACGACGCCCACGGCCTGGGCGTCCTGGGCGAGGGCGGACGCGGCGCGCTCGCCGCCGCCGGACTGGCGGGCGGCGAGGGGACCGTCGCCACGCTCACCCTCTCCAAGTCGCTGGGCAGCCAGGGCGGCGCGGTCCTCGGCCCGGCCCGGGTCATCGACCACCTGGTCAACACGGCCCGTACGTTCATCTTCGACACCGGTCTCGCCCCGGCGGCGGCGGGCGGGGCGCTGGGCGCGCTCCGGCTGCTGCGCCGGGAACCGGAACGGGCGGCCAGGGCCCGGGAGGTTGCCACCGCACTGTACGGGCGGCTCACCGCCGCCGGGCTGACCTCCGCCCGGCCCGACGCGGCCGTGGTCTCCGTCCGGGCACCCTCGGCGGACACGGCGGTGCGCTGGGCGGCCAACTGCCGCGCGGCCGGGGTGGTGGTGGGCTGCTTCCGCCCGCCGTCGGTGCCGGACGGCATCTCCCGGCTGCGGCTGACCGCCCGGGCGGACCTGACCGAGGAGCAGATCGGGGACGCGGTGGCCACGATCGTCTCGACCGCTCCTCGGGAGGCGTTCGTTCCGCTCAGCTGAGGACGCGCGGCCCCAGTCCGGACACGAAGGCGGTCCAGGCCGGGGCGGAGAAGCGCAGCGGCGGCCGTTCCACGTCCTTGGAGTCGCGTACGGCGAGGAGTGCGTCGCCGGACCCGGGGCCTGACCCGGGGCCGTAAAGCCGGGCGGTCTCCACGCAGTTGTTCATTCCGGTGGAGCGGCTGCTGCGGCGCCACACCAGTGGCTCCCCGGCGGCCGGTGATGTGCGCGGTGCGAGACGGTCGGACATGATGCCCCCCTCGGGCAGTCGGACGTCCTAACGACAACCGCGGCGGATCGCCGCGATGTGCTCCAGCGATTGGTCCGGCGTCAGTGCGTGCGCCTGCAAGGTGCGGAAGGCCGAGCTGTACGCCTCGAGGTCTTCTTTCCGCTCCAGATAGAGGCTACTCGTCAAGTGGTCGAGAACGACCACATCCAGATCGGAAATATTCGGAAAGGAGAAGATAACGAAAGGGCAGGTGAGCCCGACATGCCCGCCGACGGAGAACGGCAGTAACTGGAGCTCCACGTGGGGGAGTTGGGCCACCTGGGTCAGATGGTGCAGCTGGTCCCGCATCACCTCGGTCCCGCCCACCTCCCGGTGCAGCACGGCCTCGTCCAGTACGGCGGTGAACCGCAGCGGCGGCTTCGCGCGCAGCACCCTCTGCCGGGTCAGCCGCACCTCGACCAGCGAGTCCAGGTGGTCCGCGGGCAGGCCGTCGAGCGAGGCGCGGGTCACCGCCCGCGCGTAGCCGGCGGTCTGGAGCAGCCCCGGCACCACCGAGGTCTCCAGCGTCCGCACCGTGGCGGCCTGGGACTCCAGACTGATGAAGTCGCGGTACTGGGGCGGGATCAGCCCCCGGTACGCGTGCCACCACCCCGAGCCGCCGCCGCCCGCCGACCCCGCGAGCACTTCGAGCAGGGCGCGCAGCTGCGTGTCGCGCACCGCGTAGACGTCGAGCAGGCGCGTCACGTCGTCGGGCCTCACCCCGCTGGCGCCGGTCTCGACGCGGCTCACCTTCGACTGGTGCCAGCCGAGCAGGAGCGCCGCCTCCCGGCTGGTCAGTCCGGAGGCGTGCCGCAGCCTCCGTAACTCCTCGCCGAGCTTCCGCCGTCGGACGACGGGGCCGTGCAGCATCCGGATCTCCTCGCGCTCGCGGAACGGGACGGGACCGGTATGCACCGCACGGTCCGGGCCCGCAGAGGGGTCAGTGTGCCCTCCGTCCACGCCGTACGGGGCCCGAATTCACCGCTTCGAGCGACAGATATATGCATATCTTGGTCGAACGTCGTTACAGCGAGCTCCAACAGTGGCAGTCTGGCGCGAAGCACAATCCTGGCCGACCGCCGGTCGGCCGGGGCGCGAAAGGGACGGCGTCGCCATGGCAGACCATCAGGAAGCAACCGTCACTCTGCCGAGCGAGCCGGTCTCGGTCTCAGCGGCCCGCAGATATGTGGCCAGCACCTTGGCCGAATGGGGCCTCTCCGAGGACACGGATCTCGCCGACACCATCCGGCTGATCATCTCCGAACTCACCACCAACGCCGTCCAGCACACCTTCGGCCAGTCGCCCACCTTCACCGTGGATCTGCGCCTGGAACGGGACGAGGAACTGCGCCTCGGCGTGACGGACAGTCACCCCCGTTGGCCCCAGCGGCTGCCCGCCGCCGTACGCCAGGACAACGGCCGGGGCATGGTGATCATCCGGTCGCTGGCCAAGGAGTACGGCGGACGGCTCACGGTCGTCCCGACGGCCGAGGGCGGAAAGACGGTCTGGATCGCCCTGCCCTGGGCGGTGCCGGTCCAGGGGTGACACCCGGGCTCCGGCCGGGGATCAGCGGGGCGTTCCCCGGCCGAAGCCGCTCCGCAGCAGTGCGAGCAGGGTCGTGGCGGCGGCGGTCGCCCGGTCGCCCCGGTGCACCACGGAGATCGTCCGGCGGAAGGCCGCGGGCTCCAGCCGCCGGACGGCCAGCGGGGCGGACGACAGCGACGCGACCATCTCCGGCACCACCGCCACGCCGAGCCCCGCGCTGACCAGGGCGCACACCAGCGCATAGCCGGGCGACTCGCACACCACCGCCGGAGTCGCGCCCGCCTCCGCGAGCGCGCCCTCCACCCCGCGCCGGGGCGGATGCGCCGGAGCGCTGCTGATCAGCGGGCGCCCGGCCAGCTCCGCGACCGCCAGCCGTCCGGTGCCCTCGGAGAGCCGGTGCCCGACGGCGGTCGCCAGCACCAGCTCCTCGACCAGCAGCGGTTCGAGGGTGACGCCCGTCGGCGGCGGGTCCGTCACCGCCGGTTCGTAGGTGTGGGTCAGCGCCAGGTCCACTTCGCCCGCGACGACCGCCGCGACCCCGGCCGGCGGCTCGTACTCGGTGACGGTCAGCTCGACGTCCGGATGGGCCCGCCGGAACGCGCTCAGGACCGGCGGCAGCAGATGCACCCCGGCCGTCGTGAACGTCCCCACCCGCAGCCTGCCGCCGGAGAGCCCGGCCAGCCGCGCCAGCTCGTGCCGCGCCTGGTCCAGTTCGTCCAGGACCCGCCGGGCCCGGACCGCCAGCAGCTCACCGGCCGCCGTCAGCCGCGCCCCGCGATGGTGGCGCACCAGCAGCACCGCCCCGGCCTCGCGCTCCAGTTTGGCCAGTTGCTGGGAGAGCGCGGGCGCGGTGTAGCCCAGATGGGCGGCGGCCCGCGTGATCGATCCGGCCTCGGCGACCGCCACGAGTGCGGCGAGCCGCGTCGGGTCGTACATGAAGCGTTCCTTTAGGCAGACCCAGAAGATTGCAAGTACACGCTAAAGGCTCCGCAGGTCCAGGCTGTACCCATGGACGGACAACTGGACGCACAACTGATCGCCTTCACCGGGGTCGCCGCCGGTATGGTCGCGCTGCCCGGCGCCGACTTCACCGTCGTCGTACGCAACGCCCTGGCATCGCGCACCGCCGGTCTGGCCAGCGCGCTCGGCGTCGCCGGGGGACTGCTCGTGCACACCGCGCTCGCCGTGGCGGGGCTGGCCGCGGTGCTGGTGACGCTTCCCGTGCTGTTCCGCACCGTCCAGCTGCTCGGCGGCGCGTACGTGCTCTACCTCGGGATCAGCGGGCTGTACGCGCTCCGGCGCCGGATCTCGGAGAAGAACCGCACACCCGGCAACGGGACGGGGCCGGAGGCTCCCCAGGCGTTCGGGCGTGCGCTGCGCCAGGGGTTCCTGACCAACGCGCTCAACCCGAAGGCGCCGGTCCTCTTCCTCAGTTTGTTGCCGCAGTTCGTCCCGGCCGGACAGCCGCCGCTGCCCAGGACGCTGCTGCTCGCCGCCCTCGTGGTGGCGCTGGCCCTGATCTGGTTCCCGGCGGTCGCCCTGCTCGTGGACCGGCTGGGCCGGTGGCTGCGCCGACCGCGTACCGCCCGCGCCATCGAGGGCGGCAGCGGTGTGGCGCTCACCGGACTGGGTCTGGTGCTGGTGACCGGCCCGCTCCTGCGCTGAGAGCGTCTGGGGAGCTCGAAAGCGCCGGAGGCGGGGCCGGGGCCTTGCGGGCGGTGCCGGGCGGAGCCGGGAGGCGTGCCCGTACCGCCCGCAAGGGAAGAGCGTCCGGTTCAGAGGGTCAGCGGACCCGTCCGTACGAGACGCTCTTGGACCAGATTTTTGCCTTCCGTACCACGTCTCCCGATTTGGGGGAGTGCCAGATCTTTCCGCCCCCGGCGTAGATGCCCACGTGGTAGACGCCGCGTCCGGAATGGAAGAAGACCAGGTCACCCTGTTTGCGCTTGGTCTTCGGGATATGGCGGGTCTTGTTGTACTGCTGCTGTGCCGTGCGGGGGAGCTTCTTCCCGGCCTTCTTGAACGAGTAGACAGTCAGCCCCGAGCAGTCGAAACGGTGGGGACCCGCGGCCCCGTACTTGTAGGGAGCCCCCTTCTTCGACGCGGCGACCTTGAGCGCCTTCGTCGAATGGGTGGCGGCCTCCGCATCGTTGACCAGGCCCGGCGCCAGCATCGCGGACGTCACGGCAAAGGTGAGCACCGAGGCCGTACCGACCCGGGTGAGCAGAGACGGGACATGAACCTGCGCAGACATGCGCAACCCTTCGTCAGCCGCCTGTGAAGGATGACCTGTCGGGTTCGGGCTGGCGAAGTTGCCCGGCCGCGCGATGCGGCTTCACCCCGAGGGCTTTCCGGTCTCCCGGTCGGCCCGTTGTGCTCGGGTCCTCCACTCCTGCCGATCCACTCCTGTCGACCAGTCATCCGGGGTGGCGGCAGGACTCGGCGTCCACCCGGACCGCCCCGCCGCGGTGGCGGGGGCTTGTCGTCCCAGGGATCTTGACTCACCGAGTGCCGGATTTCCGAGCCGAAACAGTGATTTGTGAGTCTCCTCACCACTGACCCGTTCAGGTGGACAGGGTGGATACGGGCTCGCCGACGGGCCCGGCGACCCGCCCCGTACCAGCGACAAAAGGTCAGATTCCGAGCACGGAACGCGCGTTGGGCGCAAGTCGGGCCGTCGCTCGTGCGGGTGATCGTCTACGCCGAACGAGCGAGGAAAACCGGTCACGTGACCGGGCGTGTCGCACAGCGTCGCGACCGGCCCGCTCCCGTAATGCGCTCCCGGCGCGCGGAGCGGCTCAGTTCGGGGTCAGGGGCGTGGAGATCCGGATCGGTTCGGGGTCTGGAGCGCGGAGATCCGGCTCACTTCGAGGTCGGGGGCATCGCGACCCGGCCCGCCCGCCGTTCGCCGTCCAGTACTCGCAGGGCCCGCGCCAGCGTCGCCGCGTGGATCTGCCGTTCGCCGCGCTCGTGCATCAGGGTCAGGGCGTCGCGCAGGGCCGCCGCCCGGGAGGCGAGGGCCTGCGCGGCCCGCAGCGCGCTGTAGGTGTCGCTGCCGCGCGCCGGGTTGATCCGGCCCACCTGGTCGAGGACCGCCAGATAACAGTCGACGAACTCGCCCTCGGCCTGGGTCAGCGCGGGCAGGGGCGGGAACTCCGTCGGCTCCATGTGCGGTTCACCTCGTGTCGTACGGCAGGCGGCGGTTCGACGGCCCCCTCGGGGGAGGGGGCGGCACCCTCTAGGAGAGGGAGCGGTTCTCCACGACGTGGTCGATCAGCCCGTGGGCGCGGGCGGCCTCGGCGTCGAGGACGGTGTCGCGCTCGATGTCGGCGGTGACCTGCTCGGCGGTCCGGCCCGTGTGCCGGACCAGCATGGCCGTGAACATCTCGCGGGTACGCACCAGTTCGCGCGCGTGGATCTCCAGGTCGGACGGCTGGCCCCGCATTGGCTCCTCCAGGGCGGGCTGCTGAATGACTACCCGCGCACCGGGCAGAGCATGTCGGCGGCCCGGAGCCCCGGCCGCCAGCAGGCCCGCCGCGTAGGAGCCGGCCTGCCCCAGGCAGAAGGTCTCCACATCGCAGGTGAGGAACTGCATGGTGTCGTAGACCGCCGCCATGGCCGGGAACGAGCCGCCGGGGGAGTTGATGTAGAGCGAGAGCGGCCGGTCCGGATCGGCGTGCTCCAGATACATGAGCTGGGCGATGAGGTCGCTCGCCGCGGTGTCGTCGATGGGGCTCCCGAGGAAGACGATCCGCTCGGACAGCAGCTTGGAGTACGGGTCCATGGTCCGGGTTCCGGTCGCGGTGCGCTCGTGGAACTCGGGCAGTACATAACGGGCGGCGGGGCGGATCATGGCGGTGCCTTCCTCCTGGGCGCGGGACTCCGTGCGCGGCTGGGTGCGCGACCGGACGTGTGCCGGGGCGCGCGGGTCGGCCGGAGCCATGAGGACCCCGGCCGACCCGTCCGTAAAAAATGTACAGGACGTACAGAAGGTTATGATGGGGGTATGGCCTACGAGATTCCGGTGACGCAAGCACGGGCGGAGCTCGCCGAACTGATCAACCGCGTTGTCTACGGCGGCGAGCGCGTCGTCGTGACGCGGCACGGCAAGCCGCTCATCGCGCTGGTGTCCGCCGCTGACCTGCAACGACTGGAAGCGGAGGAGGCCGCTGAGGCCGCTGCCGAGGAGCAGGTGATCAGCTCGGTCTCCTCCATCGGCTCCGCCCCCTCCTCCGCTCAGGGCGAACGGCGCAGGTTCGGCATCGCCGCCGAGCACCGCCCCCACGGCGACCGGGACGCCTGACGCTCTGTCCGCCGACCGGGACAACTGACACCCCGTCCGCCGACGACGGCGCGACCGGGGCGGCCCGAACGCGCGCGCCGACAGTCCGAAGCCGGGTGCCCCCTTGAGGAGGGGACACCCGGCTCGGCGCGTGGTGGGTCCGGCGGCTCCGTATACGACCCGGCCCCCGGCCGCCTCCCCGCCGCCGCGCCGCTTTCGAGGAGGCCGGGCGCACCACCGCCCGGCCGGAGGTGTGCCGGGATGCCTATGGCGCCGCAAAAGGCCAGTTAACGCAATGGAAAAACTTCCGCCCTAACGTGCAATGCCTGGTCGCGAGAGCCGGGTTCCCCGTTCAACGGACTGTTGAACGGGGATAGGGTCCCGCTGCGCCCGGAGGCCGGTGCCGGGCGGAAGACGATGAGGTGGAAGCGTGCAACTGACCCCGCACGAGCAGGAACGCCTGCTCATCCATGTGGCCGCCGACGTGGCCGAGAAGCGCCGGGCGCGCGGGCTGAGGCTCAACCACCCCGAGGCCGTCGCCCTGATCACCGCCCATCTGCTGGAAGGCGCCCGGGACGGCCGTACGGTCGCCGAACTCATGGCGTCCGGCCGCAAGCTCCTCACCCGGGACGAGGTCATGGACGGCATCCCCGAGATGCTCCACGACGTCCAGGTCGAGGCCACCTTCCCGGACGGCACCAAGCTCGTCACCGTCCACGACCCGATCGTCTGACGGGGCTGCGCCGTGATTCCCGGAGAGATCCTGTACGGAGACGGGGACATCGCCCTCAACGAGGGGCGCCCCGTCACCCGCCTCACCGTCCTCAACGCCGCCGACCGCCCCGTCCAGGTCGGCTCCCACTACCACTTCGCCGAGGCCAACCCCGGGCTGCGCTTCGACCGGGCGGCCGCGCACGGGCTGCGGCTGCACATCGCGGCCGGTACGGCGGTCCGCTTCGAGCCCGGCGTCCCGGTCGACGTCGAACTCGTCCCCCTCGCCGGCCGCCGCATCGTCCCCGGACTGCGCGGCGAGACCGGCGGCGCCCTCGACGGGACCGGAGGTGCCCCCGATGCCTGACCTCGACAGGGCCGTGTACGCCGACCTGTTCGGCCCCACCACCGGCGACCGCATCCGCCTCGCGGACACCGGCCTCCTGGTCGAGATCGAGGAGGACCGCTCGGGCGGCCCCGGCCACGCGGGCGACGAGGCGGTCTTCGGCGGCGGCAAGGTGATCCGCGAGTCCATGGGCCAGGCCCGCACCACCCGGGCCGAGGGCGCGCCCGACACCGTCATCACCGGGGCGGTCGTCATCGACCACTGGGGCATCGTCAAGGCCGACATCGGCATCCGCGACGGCCGGATCACCGGCATCGGCAAGGCCGGGAACCCGGACACCATGGACGGCGTCCACCCCGACCTGGTGATCGGCCCGGAGACCGAGATCATCGCGGGCAACGGGAAGCTGCTCACGGCCGGAGCGGTCGACGCGCACGTCCACTTCATCACCCCCACCCTCGTCGACCAGGCGCTCTCCAGTGGCATCACCACCCTCGTCGGCGGCGGCACCGGCCCCGCCGAGGGCACCAAGGCCACCACCATCACGCCCGGCCCCTGGCACCTGGCCCGGATGTTCGAGGCGCTGGAGACCTTCCCCGTCAACATCGGGCTGCTGGGGAAGGGCAACACCACATCCCGGGACGCCCTGTACTCCCAACTGCGCGGCGGAGCCCTGGGGTTCAAGATTCATGAGGACTGGGGCGCCACCCCGGCCGCCATCGACGCCTGCCTCACCGTCTGCGAGGAGACCGGCGCCCAGCTCGCCATCCACACCGACACCCTGAACGAGGCCGGGTTCGTCGCCGACACCCTCGCCGCCATCGCCGGACGCACCATCCACGCGTACCACACCGAGGGCGCGGGCGGCGGGCACGCGCCCGACATCATCACCGTGGTCTCCGAGCCGTACGTCCTGCCCAGCTCGACCAATCCGACCCGGCCGCACACCGTCAACACCATCGAGGAACACCTCGACATGCTGATGGTCTGCCACCACCTCAACCCGGCCGTCCCCGAGGACCTGGCCTTCGCGGAGTCCCGTATCCGGCCCTCCACCATCGCGGCCGAGGACATCCTCCACGACCTCGGCGCCATCTCGATCATCTCCTCGGACTCGCAGGCGATGGGGCGCATCGGGGAGGTGATCCTGCGGACCTGGCAGACCGCCCACGTCATGAAGAAACGGCGCGGTGCCCTGCCCGGGGACGGACGGGCCGACAACCACCGGGTCCGTCGCTATGTCGCCAAATACACCATCAACCCGGCGGTCGCGCAGGGCCTGGACCGGGAGATCGGCTCGGTGGAGACCGGCAAGCTCGCGGACCTGGTGCTCTGGGACCCGGCGTTCTTCGGGGTGAAGCCGCAGACCGTCATCAAGGGCGGCCAGATCGCGTACGCGCAGATGGGCGACGCCAACGCCTCCATCCCGACACCCCAGCCGGTCATGCCCCGGCCGATGTTCGGCGCGCTGGGCCGGGCGGCGGCGCGCGGCTCGTACAACTTCGTCTCCGGTACGGCGATCGAGGACGGGCTGCCCGAACGGCTCGGCCTGGAGAAGGAGTTCAGGGCCATCACCAGCACCCGGACGGTCACCAAGGCGGACATGCGGGAGAACGACGCGATGCCGCACGTCCACGTCGACCCCGACAGCTTCGCCGTCACCGTCGACGGCGAACCGGTCGAACCCGCACCGGCGGCCGAACTGCCCATGGCCCAGCGTTACTTCCTCTTCTGAGCCGGGGCCCGCCATGTCACGCGCAGCCCTCCTCGTCCTCGCCGACGGCCGGTTCCCCGCCGGAGGCCACGCCCACTCCGGCGGTGCCGAACCGGCCGTCACCCAGGGGCGCGTCCGCACCGCCGACGACCTCGCCGCCTTCTGCCGGGGCCGCCTGCACACCACCGGGCTCACCGCCGCCGCCCTCGCCGCGGCCGCCGCCCACGGCCTCGACCCGCTCGCGCTCGACGAGGCCGCCGACGCCCGTACGCCCTCACCCGCCCTGCGGGCCACCGCCCGCAAGCTGGGCCGCCAGATGATGCGGGCCGCCCGCGCCACCTGGCCGAGCCCCGGACTCGACGCGCTCGCCCTGGCCCGGCCGCGCGGCGCCCACCAGCCCGTCGTCCTCGGCCTCACGGCCCGGGCGGCGGGGCTGGGGCCCGAGGACGCGGCGTACTGCGTGGCGTACGAGACGGTCAGCGGCCCGGCCACCGCCGTGGTCCGGCTGCTCTCCCTCGACCCGTTCCAGGCCACCGCCGTACTCGCCCGCCTCGCACCCGAGCTGGACCAGGTGGCCGCCCGGGCGGCCGAGGCCGCCCGGCACGGCATCGACGCCCTGCCCGCCGCCTCCGCCCCGCTCCTCGACATCACCGCCGAGGCGCACGCCGCCTGGCCGGTCCGCCTCTTCGCCTCCTAGCCCGCAGCCGTTCGGCCTGTGGGCCGGACATCCTCACACCCGCACCCCGACAGGAGCAGCCCCATGCACCTCGGCCACACCCACGACGCCCCCGCCGCCGTCAGCGCCGACGCCACCCGCCCCGACGGCACCCGGCGCGCCCTGCGCATCGGCCTCGGCGGACCCGTCGGCTCCGGCAAGACGGCCACCGTCGCCGCCCTCTGCCGGGAGCTGCGCGACCGGTTCTCCATCGCCGTCGTCACCAACGACATCTACACCCGCGAGGACGCCGAATTCCTCCTCCGCAACGCCGTCCTGCCGCCCGAACGCATCCAGGCCGTCGAGACCGGAGCCTGCCCGCACACCGCGATCCGCGACGACATCTCCGCCAACCTCGAAGCCGTCGAGGACCTGGAGGACGCGGTCGGCCCGCTCGATCTGATCCTCGTCGAGTCCGGCGGCGACAACCTCACCGCCACCTTCTCCAAGGGGCTCGTCGACGCCCAGGTCTTCGTCATCGACGTGGCGGGCGGCGACGACATCCCCCGCAAGGGCGGCCCCGGCGTCACCACCGCCGACCTGCTCGTCATCAACAAGACCGACCTCGCCCCCCACGTCGGCTCCGACCTCCAGCGGATGGCCCGGGACGCCAAGGAACAGCGCGGCGAACTCCCCGTCCTCTTCACCTCCTTGACCTCCGCCGAAGGCGTCGGACCGGTCGCCGACTGGGTGCGGGCACGGCTCGCCGCCTGGACCGCATGAGCGTCCACGCCACCGCCCGCCTCCGCGCCGAACCCGACGGCCGGGGCGGGACCGCGCTGCCCGTCCTGGAGAGCGCCGGCCCCCTCGCGCTCCGCCGCACCCGCTCACCGCACTCCACCCACGCCCGGGTCACCGTGGTCGGCGCCATGAGCGCCCCGCTCAACGGCGACCGGCTGGCGATCGAGGCCGAGGCCGCCGACGGCGCCCACCTCACCGTCGACGCGGCGGCGGCCACCATCGCGCTGCCGGGCGCCCGGCCGGACGCCGCCCCGTCCACGTACACCGTGGCTCTACGGGTGGGGGAGCGGGCCGTCCTGCGCTGGCTCCCCGAACAGCTCGTCTCCGCCCACGGCAGCGACCTGCACCAGACCACCCGCGTCGAACTCGCCCCCACCGCACGCCTGTTGCTGCGCGAGGAGCAGATCCTCGGCCGTCATGGCGAGCCCACCGGTACCCTCACGACCCGCCTCACCGTCCACCGGGGAGGCCGCCCGCTCCTCGACCAGCAACTGGCCTACGGCCCCGGCGCCCCCGGCGGCTGGGACGGCCCCGCCGTCCTCGGCGAGCACCGCGCGGTCGGTCAGCTCCTCCTGGCCGACCCGTCCTTCGAGGAGTCCCCGCTCCCCGCCCGCCTCCTCGGCCCCACCGCCGCCCTCACCCCGCTCGCGGGCCCCGCCGTCCTGGTCACGGCGGTGGCGGAGGACGCCCGCCTGCTGCGCGCGATCCTGGACGGGGCGGTGCACGAGCTGCTGGAGGGGCTGAAGGAGGACGGGTGAGGTGAGCCCGTACGCCCCACCGAAGCCGTGACCCGGCCGCGTACGCCGTCGCCGCCCGGCTCACGCACGCGGGCTCCGGTCGTACCGCGCCCGCCAGGCGTCCTCCGCCGCATAGTCGAACAGCGCCTCCCCGTAGTTCCGCGCCATCTTCGGGAACGCCTCCCGCCAGTCCCGCCCCGCCAGCTCCCCGGCCAGCCACTCCACCGTCCCCGGCAGCGACTCGACGTACCCCGTCACCGGCCGGTACCCGAGCTCCTGCTCCGCCGCCGTCATGTCGTACACCACCGGATGAGCCCCGCTCCACGGCGTGTCGCCCACGCCCTCCTCGGGCGGTGGACCGTCGACCAGGACCGTCTCCGTCTCCCGGCCGAGCACCGCGTCGATCGCTGCCCCGATCTCCGCGACCGTCGGCGCCTCAGGGTCTGCCGCGTTGAGCACCCGGGAGCCGGGGCGGCGGGCGGCCAGGCGGATCAGCTCGGCCGCGTTCGTCACGTGGAGCGGGTGGAAGCGGCTCCCGCCGCCGTACGCGAGGACCCGCAGCCCCCGTCCGTCCAGCAGCCGCTTCACGAAGTACAGCTCGCGCGGGGTGCGGCAGTACGGGCCATGGACCGCGCCCGCCCGCAGCAGCGTCACCGGCAGCGCGTCGCCCGCCGCCAGCAGCTCGTGCTCCAGCGCCACCTTCCGGGTCCCGTACGTGGTGTCCCCCGGGGCCACCGTGGGCTGGGTCTCCGGGAGCGGGACCGGATAGCGCGGGAAGCCGTCCGGTTCGGCCTGGGTGTCGAAGCTGCGGCCCCGGTCGTCCTCGTACACCGCACCGCTGGAGATCACGACCGCCGAACCGACGCGTCCGGACAGAGACCTCAGCTGCCGTGCGTGCGCCGGGGAGAACGCCACCATGTCGACCAGGACGTCACAGCCCTCACCGAGCGCGCTCTCCAGCGCCCCTTCCTCGTCCCGGTCGAGCGCCAGGGCCCGTACCCCGTCACCCCACCGGTCGTCCCGCCCGCCGCCGCGCGATACGGCGGTCACCTCCCAGCCGTCCCGGACGAGCGCGCTCACCGCCGCCCGCCCGATCTGTCCCGTCGCTCCCAGCACCCACGCGTGTCCCTGACTCATGGCTCGACGCTAGGGCGTGTCCGGCGGATCTTGACCGGGTCCGCGACGCCTGGCACTTCCCCAAGCTCTCGGCTTCGCTCGAGCAGGGGAGGCCCCATCCCTCGCGGCGTTGCCGAAACGCCCGAATCGCTCCGCGATGAGGACGTTCCAGCGCCTTGCGATGCACCGCACCAGACGCCGCGGCCTGTCCGGTCCTGATCCGCCGGACACGCCCTAGGGGGAGTGGGGCCGGCCGGACCAGGCCGCTCTGCCGTCGGCGAATCCGCCGTCAGCGTCGCAGTTTGCGGAACTTCTTCGGCGGGGCGGCCTCCTGCTCGGCCGCCTTCACCTTCGCCGCGTACTCGTCGACGTACTCCTGGCCGGAGAGTTCGAGGATCGCGTACATGATCTCGTCGGTCACGGCCCGGATCGCGGCCTTCTGGTTCTCCATGCCCGCGTAGCGCGAGAAGTCCAGCGGCTCGCCGAACCGGATCGCGACCCGCTTGATCTTCGGGACGACCTGGCCGGGCGGCTGGATCTCGAACGTACCGAGCATGGCGCACGGGACCACCGGCACCTGCGCGGTGATCGCCATGACCGCGACCCCGACCTTGCCCTTGTAGAGCCGGCCGTCGTGCGAGCGGGTGCCCTCCGGGTAGATCCCCAGGAGCTCGCCCTTGCCCAGCACCCCGAGCCCCTCGCGGATCGCCGCCTGCCCTGCGTCCTTGCCGGAGCGGTCCACCGGGATCTGGCCCGCGCTGCGGAAGAACGCGGCGGTGAGCCGGCCCTTGATCCCGGGGCCGGTGAAGTACTCGGCCTTCGCGAGGAACGTGATGCGCCGCTTGATGATGGCGGGCATGAGGAAGTGGTCGGAGAAGGAGAGATGGTTCCCGGCGACGATCGCCGCGCCCTCCTCCGGGATGTTCTCCAGCCCTTCGATACGAGGACGGAACAGCACCCGCAGCAGGGGCCCCAGCACGACATACTTCAGGACGTAATAAAACACCTTGTGGGTGCTCCTCGCTCTGCCGGGTCGGCGTCAGGGCTGCGTACTGCCAGGTCGTGGTCGTGCGGGGACCGTCAGTGTAGGTCCCCGGCCGCACCGTGCGACCGTGGCGAACCGGTCACCCGGCTCGTACCCGCCGCCGGGCCCGTCAGGCGTCTCCCGCCGGGGCGGTCAGGTGTCCTGGGTGGCCAGCATGCCGAGGGTGCACAGACCCAGCACCACCCAGCCGAACCAGAGCCAGCCGCTGCTTCCCAGCGCCACCGTGTAGGCGGTCACCGTGACCAGCGCCCCGACGGTCAGATATCCCATGGTTCTCGTCGATCCGGACATGCGCGTACCCTCCTCGTCGGCCGCGCGGCCGTTCACCCCATGGTCACCCCGTGAGCGCCCCCCGCGCTACTGTCGCGCCTGCAATGACGCGAGATAGGCGTTGTACGCCTCCAGCTCCTTGTCGCCGTCGCGGTCGGCGGCCCGGTCCGAGCGCCGGGCGGCCCGCTGCTCGGAGTGGTACCACTGGTAGACCAGCGCGATCAGCACCAGCACGGAGGGGATCTCGCTGAAGGCCCAGGCGATACCACCCGCCCAGTTCTGGTCGCTGAGCGCGTCGATGCCGAGCGAGGCCGGGGGATCGCTGTACGTCCCCACCATCGGCGTGGTCGCCATCATCAGCGCGATCCCGAAGAACGCGTGGAACGGCATCCCGGCGAACAGCTCCAGCATCCGCATCACATAGCCGGGCCGGTGCGGGCCGGGGTCGACGCCCATGATCGGCCAGAAGAAGACCAGGCCCACGGCGAGGAAGTGCACCATCATCCCGATGTGGCCGGGCTTGGAGCCCATCAGGAAGTCGAAGAGCGGCGTGAAGTACAGGGCGTAGAGGCTGGCGATGAAGATCGGGATCGTGAACGCCGGATGCGTGACGATCTTGATGTACCGGCTGTGCAGCAGCTTCAGGAGCAGCTCGCGCGGCCCGACGCGCCCCCGTCCGGCGGGCGGCAGCGCACGCAGCGCCAGGGTCACCGGGGCGCCCAGGAGCAGCAGGATCGGCGACAGCATGCTGATCACCATGTGCTGCACCATGTGCACGCTGAACATGACCATGCCGTAGTCGTTGAGCTTGGTGCACATCACCAGCAGGATGCTCAGCACCCCCACGGTGAAGGAGATCACCCGGCTGACCGGCCAGCCGTCCCCGCGCCTGCGCAGCCGCACCACGCCGTACCCGTACAGGGCGAGCGCCAGGAGGCAGCCGGTCAGGAAGAACGGCTCGACGGAGAGCTCCAGCCCCCGTCCCAGCGTGAACGGCGGCAGATCCATGTTCATGCCGTGCCCGCTGTGATCCATCTGTCCACTCCCGATGGGGACACGTCCCCGTTTCGTGCCGGTTGTCCGGTACAGCGTAGAACTGCCCCCGGCCGCGGCTGCGGGCGGGGGCAGTTCTCGGGGGCCGGTTCCGCTAGAGCACGCACTCCGCCTCGGCGTACCGCTCGGCCGGGACCGTCTTCAACGTCTCGACCGCCTCCGCCAGCGGGACCATCACGATGTCGGTGCCGCGCAGCGCGGTCAGCATCCCGAACTCGCCCCGGTGCGCCGCCTCCACAGCGTGCCAGCCGAACCGGGTCGCCAGGACGCGGTCGTACGCGGTCGGGGTGCCGCCGCGCTGGACGTGGCCGAGGATGACCGGGCGGGCCTCCTTGCCGAGCCGCTTCTCCAGCTCCCCGGAGAGCTGCGTGGCCACCCCGGCGAACCGCTCGTGGCCGTAGATGTCCTTGACGCCCTGCTCGAACTGCATGGAGCCCGCGCGGGGCTTGGCGCCCTCGGCGACCACCACGATGGCGAACTTCTTGCCCGCCGAGAAGCGCTTGCCGACCAGCTCGGTCAGCTCGTCGATGTCGAAGGGGCGCTCGGGCACCACGATGGCGTGGGCACCGGCGGCCATCCCGGAGTGCAGGGCGATCCAGCCGGTGTGGCGGCCCATGACCTCGACGATCAGCACCCGCTGGTGCGATTCGGCGGTGGTCTTCAGCCGGTCCAGGGCCTCGGTCGCGACCCCGACGGCGGTGTCGAAACCGAAGGTCACATCGGTGGAGGCGATGTCGTTGTCGATGGTCTTGGGGACCCCGACGATGGGCAGCCCGGCCTCGGAGAGGAGGTTGGCCGCCTTCAGCGTGCCCTCGCCGCCGATCGGGATGATGGCGTCCAGGCCGAGGTCGGCGACATGGCCGCGGGCCCGCTCCACACCGTCCCGCAGATGCGCGGGCTGGACCCGGGAGGAGCCGAGGATGGTGCCGCCGAGGGCCAGGATGCCGCCCACCGCGTCGAGGTCCAGCTTGCGGTAGTCGGCCTCCAGCAGGCCCTTCCACCCGTCGTGGAAGCCGATGACCTCGTCGCCGTGGTCCACCACCGCGCGGTGCACGATGGAACGGATGACGGCGTTGAGGCCGGGGCAGTCGCCGCCGGAGGTGAGTACGCCAATGCGCATGGCCCGAGAACCTTTGCAACGTTAAGTCGACGACCGGACCACGTCGTCCGGTTGGATCTCCGCCACCCTACCGGCGCAGGGTGGCGGGACCGAACCGGCCGTCCGCCTGCTGGACTCCGCTCGATCGAGCGGAAATCGCCTCAGACGGACGCCGCTCGGGCGAGCGGGAAACGCCTCATCGGGCGGGCCGGGCCGGTGACCTCAGGCGGGCTGGGTCGCGGCCGCGATGCGCTCGGCGCGCAGCGCCTCGTACCAGCGGTCGTCCGTGGGCGGCAGCGCGTTCACGTCGAGGGCCAGCTTCAGCAGATGGTCGGCGATCTGCGGGTTGCGGGCCATCACCGGACCGTGCATGTACGTCCCGAAGACCGTGTCGTTGTACGCGCCCTCCGTGCCGTCCCCGGTGCCGTTGCCCCGGCCGTACCGCACCCGGGCGAACGGCCGTGCCGTCGGGCCGAGATGGGTGACGCCCTGGTGGTTCTCGAACCCGGTCAGCGGCTCCAGGCCGAGCTGCGGGTCGATGTCCGCCAGTACGTCGCCGACGCACCGGGCGCCCTCGCCGCGCGTGGAGATCACATCGAGCAGGCCGAGACCCTGCTCGCGCTCACCGAGGTCGTTGATGAACTCGTGGCCGAGGATCTGGTAGCCCGCGCAGACCGAGAAGATGATCGCGCCGTTGGACGCGGCCCGGCTCAGCCCGCCGTCGCGGCGCAGCCGCTCCGCCGCGAGGCGCTGGGGCCGGTCCTCGCCGCCGCCGATCAGATAGATGTCGCCGGACGTCGGCACCGGCTGGTCGCTGCGCACGTCGACGCGCTGTACGTCCAGACCGCGCTGCCGGGCCCGCCGCTCCACGACCAGGGCGTTGCCCTGGTCGCCGTAGGTGCTGAGCAGGTCGGGGTAGACCCAGACCAGACGCAGACCGTTGTTCATGCTTCGTCCTCTCCGGAGGTGGCCGGGGCCGGGGTCAGTTGCCGACACGACGGCGCAGATCCTGGAAGGCGGTGTAGTTGGCGATGACCTCGATGCGGCCGGGCGGGGCGTACTGCACGGCCTCGTCGAGGCTCTCGCAGACCCGGAAGTCCAGCCCCGCGACCTCCAGGCGGACCGCGAGGTCCAGCTTGCGGTCGCCGAGCACGAAGATCGGGTGACCGGCCAGCTGGGTGTAGTCCACGTCCCAGAGCCAGGAGGTGTCCGTGCCGTCCGCGCCGCGCGCGTTGACGGAGAGGATCACCGGCGTCGGCGGCGGGTCGATCAGCGAGAACGTCTCCAGCCAGCCGGCCGGGTTCTTCGCCAGCAGCAGCCGCAGCTCGCGGTTCTGGAAGTTCACGACGTCGTAACGCCCCGCGACCGCCTGCACCTGGTACATGCGCTCCAGCGCTACCTGCGGCGGCACTCCGAAGACGGCGGCTACGGCGGCCGAGCTGGCGGCGTTGGCCTTGTTGGCGCGGCCGGGCAGCTGGAGGTGGATCGGCCAGGCCGAACCGTGCGGGTCCAGGACGTAGTCGCCGTTGAGTGCCCAGCTCGGGGCGGGGCGGCGGAAGCCGCACTGCCCGCAGAACCAGTCGTCGCCGGGGCGCTGCATCACACCGCCGCAGGACGGGCAGGACCAGGCGTCGTCCTTCCACGCCTGGCCGGCCGCCACCCACACCACGTTGGGCGAGGAGGAGGCCGCCCAGACGACCAGCGGGTCGTCCGCGTTGGCGATGATCACGGCCTTCGAGCCGGAGAGGCCCTCGCGCCAGTGCTCGGCCATCATCCGGGTCTCGGCCGCGCGGTCCAGCTGGTCGCGGGAGAGGTTGAGCAGCGCGATCGCCTTGGGGGTGGTGTCGCGGGCGACCCCGGCGAGGTACTTCTCGTCGACCTCGATCACGCCGAACTTCGCGTCCGAGCCGCCGGCCAGCGCCGAGGTGATGCCCGCGGGCATGTTCGCGCCGAGCGCGTTCGACACGACGGGCCCGGCGGCCCGCAGCGCCTCGGCGATCAGCCGGGTGGTCGTCGTCTTGCCGTTCGTCGCCGACACGAGGATCACGTCCAGGTGCTGCGCCAGCCGCCCCAGCAGGTCGGGGTCGAGTTTGAGCGCCACCCGGCCGCCGATCACCGATCCGCTGCCCCGCCCCGCGGCGCGTGACACCGCCGCCGCGGCCTTGCCCGCCGTCACGGCCAGCTTGGCCCGCGGCGACAACGGCTCCGTGTTGCCTGCCATCGTCCTAGATCCTCCTTGCATCGGTCCGCGCCCAGCCTATCGATGTCCGCCGCGGCGACCGCACCGCGGCACCACGGGAACTCCCCGGCGGCGGCGGAACGTACGCTTGCCGCCATGCGAAACCGCCCGATCCCCGGCAGTTCCGGACTCGTCCGTGAGATGAGTCTGCTCGGCGACCCGTTGCTCCACCGCGCCTGTGAGGACGTCACGGAGTTCGGCCCGTCGCTCGCGAGGCTGGTCGAGGACATGTTCGCCACGATGTACGCCGCGCAGGGTGTCGGGCTCGCCGCCAACCAGATCGGCGTCCCGCTCAAAGTGTTCGTCTACGACTGCCCGGACGACGATGACGTCCGTCATCTGGGACATGTCGTCAACCCCGAACTGGTCGAGGCGGACGGACTCACCGTACGCGGACCGGAGGGCTGTCTGTCACTTCCGGGGCTGGAAGCGGGCACGGAACGCTTCGACCGCGCGGTCGTCGAGGGCCTGACGATGACGGGCGAGCCGGTGCGGATCACGGGCACGGGGTGGTTCGCCCGGTGCCTCCAGCACGAGTGCGACCACCTGGAGGGCAGGGTCTACACCGACCGGCTGACCGGGCTGCGGCGGTCCCGGGCGCTGCGGGCGGCGCGCAGGGCGCCGTGGGCCCGTAAGGACACGCCTTAGAACCCCGGGCCGGACGTGTCCTGGAACCCGGGGCTTTTTAGAACCCCGGGCCGCCCTTGACGTCGCGGTCGCCCGCCTCCGCCAGCCGCCCCCACAGCAGGTCCGCCAGGCTGCGCACCAGCCGCTCGCGGGAGCAGGGCCGGTCGGCGAGCCACCAGTCGCCCGCCGCGTGCATCATGCCGACGATGCCGTGGCCCCAGATGCGGGCCATCTGCTCGCTGTCCGGCCCCAGGTCCACCCGCTCGACGATCACCTGGCCCAGCTCCTCGCCGAGGAGGCGCAGCAGCGGGGCGGAGTGGCGGCCGACGTCGAAGCCCTGCTCGGGGGAGGTGGCGGAGTCGGCCGTTCCGTCGGCGGGGTGCATCAGGAAGCGGTAGACCTGCGGGCGGGCCTCGATCGCGGCGAGGTAGGTGTCGAGCGTGGCCTCGACCCGGGCCCGGCGCTCGGCGGGGGCGTCCAGGGCCGCGCGCAGGGCGCTGAGGAGGGCGTCGGTGTGGCGTTTGGCCAGCGCGCGGTAGAGGCCGCCCTTGTCCCCGAAGTGGCGGTAGAGGATGGGCTTGGTGATCCCGGCCTCGGCGGCGATCGCGTTCATCGACGCCTGCGGGCCGTCCCTGAGCACCACCCGGTCCGCCGCTTCGAGCAGTTCGCGGCGGCGAGCCTCGGCCGCGGTCCGCTGTCGCTCGGCGCCGCGTGTGGTCTCCATGTCGTCTCTCTCCCGCCCCTGGCCATGCGATTTCTTCACGTCTGCTTCTTCGCGCCTGCGCAACGTAGCACCACGCCCGGCGCCCCTGTCGATCAGCTCCGGGGCGGTTGACAGCGGCTACTGTCCGGTAACAGACTGCGGTTACCGCAAGTAACGCGTGCTTTTCACGGCAGCGCATGGAGGGGAACATGGCCGAGTTCACGCTCGATCTCAACGACGACCAGAAGCAGGTCCGTGACTGGCTTCACGGTTTCGCGGCGGACGTCATCCGCCCCGCGGCCTCGGAATGGGACGAGCGTGAGGAAACGCCCTGGCCCGTCATCCAGGAGGCGGCCAAGGTCGGCATCTACTCCCTCGACTTCTACGCCCAGCAGTTCTTCGACCCTACGGGGCTCGGCATCCCCATGGCCATGGAAGAGCTCTTCTGGGGCGACGCGGGCATCGCCCTGTCCATCGTCGGTACGGGCCTGGCGGCCGTCGGCGTCCTCGCCAACGGCACCGAGGAGCAGATCGGCACCTGGATACCGCAGATGTACGGCGACGCGAACGACGTGAAGGTCGCCGCCTTCTGTTCCTCCGAGCCCGACGCCGGTTCCGACGTCGCCTCCATGCGCACCCGCGCCGTCTACGACGAGGCCAAGGACGAGTGGGTCCTCAACGGCACCAAGACCTGGGCGACCAACGGCGGCATAGCCAACGTCCACGTGGTCGTCGCCGTCGTCGACGCCGACCTCGGCTCCAAGGGCCACGCCTCCTTCATCGTGCCGCCGGACACCCCCGGCCTCTCCCAGGGCCAGAAGTTCAAGAAGCACGGCATCCGGGCCTCCCACACCGCCGAAGTGGTCCTGGAGGACGTCCGCGTCCCCGGCCACTGCCTGCTCGGCGGCAAGGAGAAGCTCGACGAGCGCCTCGCCCGCGCCCGGGAGCGTGCCAAGGCGGGCGGCGAGCGGGTCAAGAACGCGGCGATGGCCACCTTCGAGGCATCCCGCCCGGCCGTCGGCGCGATGGCCGTGGGCACCGCCCGGGCGGCGTATGAGGTGGCGCTCGACTACGCGAAGACCCGCACCCAGTTCGGCCGCCCGATCATCGACAACCAGGGCATCGCCTTCCAGCTCGCCGACATGCGCACCCGGATCGACGCGGCCCGGCTGCTGGTCTGGCGCGCCTCCTGGATGGCCACCACCGGCAAGCCGTTCACCTCGGCCGAGGGCTCCATGTCCAAGCTGTACGCCAGCGAGACCGCCAAGCAGGTCACCGCGCAGGCCATCCAGATCCTCGGCGGCAACGGCTTCACCCGGGAGTACCCGGTCGAGCGGATGCACCGGGACGCCGCGATCTACACCATCTTCGAGGGCACCAGCGAGATCCAGCGCCTGGTGATCGCCCGGACGCTCTCGGGGATGCCGATCCGCTAGCGGACAGACCGGGAAGAAGGGGGCCGTCCAGGACGGCCCCCTTCCTTCACGCCATCGCTCAGCCCGGCAGCTGCGCCTCGATCGCCGCCACGACCTCCGTCGACTCCGGCTCGCTGCGCGGCCGGATACGGGCCACCGGCTCACCGGTCGGAGAGATCACGAACTTCTCGAAGTTCCACTGGACGTCCCCGGCCTCCCCGTCCGCGTCGGCCAGCTTCGTCAGCTCCGCGTACAGCGGGTGCCGGTCCGCCCCGTTGACGTCGATCTTCTCCAGGAGCGGGAAGGTGACCCCGTACGTCGTCGAGCAGAAGGTCTGGATCTCCTCCGCGCTCCCCGGCTCCTGCCCGGCGAACTGGTTGCACGGCACACCGAGCACGGTCAGGCCCCGGTCCCCGTACGCCTGCTGCAACCGCTCCAGGCCCTCGTACTGCGGCGTGAGCCCGCACTTGGACGCCACGTTCACCAGCAGGACGGCCCGGCCGCTCCAGGCGCCCAGGGTGGTCGGCTCGCCGGTGAGGGTGCGCAGCGGAATGTCGTGCAGCGTCATGAAGCTCTCTCCCTGATCATCGCGTGTGGTGCTCATTGTGCCGCTCCCCGGCTGCCGCTCACGGCCCGGCGAGCTCCTTGTAGTAGAAGGTGGTCGGCTTGAGGCTGCCCGCCGGATCGGCCGCGTATCCCGGTACGGAGCCCACCTCCGTCCACCCCGCCTTGCAGTACACCTGCTCGGCCAGGCTGCCGCTCTCGGTGTCCAGGATCAGCAGCGTGATGCCCTGCATCTCCGCGTACGCCTCCACGGCCGCCAGCAGCGCCCGCCCGAGCCCCTGGCCGCGCGCCGAGGGCCGGACCATCAGCTTGGCGACCTCCGCGCGGTGGCGGGCGTTCGGCAGTGGCGCCCGGACCAGGGCGATCGTTCCGGCGACCCGGCAGCCCTCCCGGGCGATCCAGATGGAGACCTGCCCGGACTCCACGGCCGCCGCGCGCTCCCGCCACCAGACAGCCGCCGCCTCCCGGTCCAGCGGGGCCAGGAAGCCCACCGACGATCCCTCCTCGACGGTCTCCACCAGCAGCTCGGCCATCTCGTCGGCGTACGTGACCAGCTCGGGGCCGCTCACGTGGACGATCTCGGTCATGGGTTAGGGGGTCCTTTCCAGCGGAACGATCACAGCGGAAGGGTCGGCGGCGCGCTCATCGGGCGCACCGGTCAGGGCCCGGTACGGCTCCCGATGAGGAAGGATCTCCCCCTGTGCAGTCTCCCGAACCTTTCCCCGAACCGCTGCCCGCAGTCGACCGCGAGGAGCATTCCGGTGACGCCCCGTCCCGCCGCCTGATCCGCTGCCGCCTCTGCGGCCGTCCGCTCACCGGAGCGGACTCCCGCAGGACGGGCCTCGGCCCGTCCTGCGACGCCAAACTGCACCCCGCGCCGCCCGACATCCGCACCCGCCGCCACGAGGTCGAGCAGGACCCGCTGCCGGGCACCTGAGCCGGGCCCGTACTACAGCCGACGGAACAGGCCCTCCTGCACCACCGACACCAGCAGCCGCCCCGCACGGTCGTAGATCCGGCCCCGCGCCAGCCCGCGCCCGCCCGTCGCGATCGGCGACTCCTGGTCGTACAGGAACCACTCGTCGGCCCGGAACGGCCGGTGGAACCACATCGCGTGGTCCAGGGAGGCCATGTCGAAGCCGCGCGGGCCCCACAGCGGCTCCACCGGGATGCGCACCGCGTCCAGCAGCGTCATGTCGCTCGCGTACGTCAGCGCGCAGGTGTGCACCAGCGGGTCGTCGCCCAGCGGGCCCACCGCCCGCATCCACACCGCGCTGCGCGGATCGGCGTCCCGGATCTCCTCCTTCGTCCAGCGCAGCCGGTCCACGTACCGGATGTCGAAGGGCTGGCGCCGGGCCATCCGCTCCAGCGCCTCCGGCAGCGCGCCCAGGTGCTCGCGCACCTCGTCGGCGACCGTCGGCAGCTCCTCCGGGTCCGGGACGGTCCGGGCCGGCGGCAGCTGGTGCTCGAAGCCCGCCTCCTCGGGGCGGTGGAAGGAGGCCGTTAGGTTGAAGATCGTCCGGCCCTCCTGGACGGCCGTCACCCGGCGGGTGGTGAAGGAGCGGCCGTCGCGCACCCGCTCCACCTGGTAGACGATCGGTACGCCGGGGCGGCCCGGGCGCAGGAAATAGGCGTGCAGCGAGTGCACCGGGCGCTCCCCGTCGGTGGTGCGGCCCGCCGCCACCAGCGCCTGGCCCGCGACCTGCCCGCCGAAGACCCGTTGCAGGGACTCCTCGGGGCTGCGGCCCCGGAAGATGTCGACCTCGATCCGCTCCAGGTCGAGAAGGTCCACCAGGCGCTCGGCCGGATTCGTCATGCGCTGCCTTTCCCTTTGCCGTTGTGGGCCTGTTTACAGCTGGCCGACCTTGGTGACCCGGACGACCGCCCGGCCCTCTTCGTCGGAGGCCGCCAGGTCCACCTCGGCCTGGATGCCCCAGTCGTGGTCGCCCGCCGGATCGGCGAACGCCTGCCAGACCCGCCACAGACCGTGCGCCGGGTCCTCCTCGATCTTCAGCAGCTTCGGGCCGCGCGCGTCCGGACCGGTACCGATCTCCTCGTGCGCGTCCCAGTACGCGTCCAGGGCATCACCCCACGCGTCCTCGTCCCACCCGGAGCCGCCGTCCAGCTCGCCCAGGTCCCGTACCCGGTCCAGCGCCGCCAGCTCCACCCGCCGGAACATCGCGTTGCGCACCAGCACCCGGAAGGCGCGCGGGTTGGCCGTGACCGGCTTGACCTCGTCCGCCTTCTCCTGCGCCTGCTCGGCCGTCTCCACCTCCGGGTTGGCCAGCTGCTCCCACTCGTCCAGCAGACTGGAGTCCACCTGGCGCACCATCTCGCCGAGCCAGGAGATCAGGTCCTGGAGGTCCTCGGACTTGATGTCGTCCGGGATCGTGTGCTCCAGCGCCTTGTACGCGCTCGCCAGATACCGCAGCACGATGCCCTCGGTCCGGGCCAGCTCGTAATGCGAGGTGAACTCCGTGAACGTCATGGCCCGTTCGAACATGTCCCGGATCACCGACTTCGGCGACACCGGGTGGTCGTTCACCCACGGGTGGCTCCTGCGGTACACGTCGTAGGCGTGCCACAGCAGCTCGCTCAGCGGCTTGGGGTACGTGACCTCCTGGAGCCGCTCCATCCGCTCCTCGTACTCCACCCCGTCGGCCTTCATCTGCCCCACGGCCTCACCGCGCGCCTTGTTCTGCTGGGCGGCCAGGATCTGCCGGGGATCGTCCAGCGTCGACTCGACGACCGAGACCATGTCCAGGGCGTACGACGGGGATTCGGCGTCCAGCAGGTCGAACGCGGCCAGCGCGAACGTGGACAGCGGCTGGTTCAGCGCGAAGTCCTGCTGGAGGTCGACCGTCAGCCGCACGATCCGCCCCTCCGCGTCCGGCGTCTCCAGCCGCTCCACCACCCCGCCGTCCAGCAGCGAGCGGTAGATGGCGATGGCCCGCCGGATGTGCCGCAGCTGCGCCCGGCGCGGCTCGTGGTTGTCCTCCAGCAGGCTCCGCATCGCCTCGAAGGCGTTGCCCGGGCGGGCGATCACCGCGAGCAGCATCGTGTGCGTGACCCGGAAACGGGAGGTCAGCGGCTCCGGCTCCGACTGGATCAGCTTGTCGAACGTGGTCTCCGACCAGGCGACGAACCCCTCGGGCGCCTTCTTGCGGACCACCTTGCGCTTCTTCTTCGGGTCGTCGCCCGCCTTCTTGACGGCCTTCTCGTTCTCGATGACGTGCTCGGGGGCCTGCGCCACGACGAACCCGGCCGTGTCGAAACCGGCCCGCCCGGCGCGCCCCGCGATCTGGTGGAACTCCCGCGCGCGCAGGGTCCGCACCCGGGTCCCGTCGTACTTCGTGAGCGCCGTGAACAGCACCGTACGGATGGGTACGTTGACGCCGACGCCGAGCGTGTCCGTACCGCAGATCACCTTCAGCAGCCCCGCCTGCGCCAGCTTCTCCACCAGGCGGCGGTACTTGGGCAGCATCCCCGCGTGGTGCACCCCGATGCCGTGGCGCACGTACCGGGAGAGGTTCTGGCCGAACTTGGTGGTGAAGCGGAAGCTGCCGATCAGATCGGCGATCTTCTCCTTCTCCTCCTTCGTGCACATGTTGATGCTCATCAGCGACTGCGCCCGCTCCACGGCCGCCGCCTGCGTGAAGTGCACGATGTAGACCGGCGACTGCCGGGTGTCCAGCAGCTCGGTCAGCGTCTCGGTGATCGGCGTGAAGCGGTACTCGTAGCTCAGCGGCACCGGGCGGGTCGCCGAGCGCACCACCGACGTCGGACGGCCGGTGCGCCGGGTCAGGTCCTTCTCGAACATCGAGACATCGCCGAGCGTCGCCGACATCAGCACGAACTGCGCCTGCGGCAGCTCCAGCAGCGGGATCTGCCACGCCCAGCCCCGGTCCGGCTCGGCGTAGAAGTGGAACTCGTCCATCACGACCTGGCCGATGTCGGCGTACTTCCCGTCGCGCAGCGCGATGGAGGCCAGCACCTCGGCCGTACAGCAGATCACCGGGGCGTCCGCGTTGACCGAGGCGTCACCGGTGAGCATCCCGACGTTCTCGGTACCGAAGAGCTTGCACAGGTCGAAGAACTTCTCCGAGACCAGCGCCTTGATCGGCGCGGTGTAGAAGGTCACCTTGTCCTGGGCCAGCGCGGTGAAGTGCGCGGCGGCGGCCACCAGGCTCTTCCCGGAGCCGGTCGGGGTCGAAAGGATCACGTTCGCCCCGGAGACCACCTCGATCAGTGCCTCCTCCTGAGCCGGATAAAGCGTGATGCCCTGGCTCTCGGTCCATGAGGAGAAAGCCTCGAAGAGGGCGTCCGGGTCGGCGGTCTGCGGCAGCTGGTCGATGAGGGTCACACCCCCCATCTTGCCTGTCTTCCGCCCGGATCAGGGAACCGGCGGGCACCACCAAGATCATGGGCGATACGCTGCGCACTCAACGAGCCCGCTCCGTACCGGTGATGGGCCAAGGACGTACTGGGGGCGGAAGCGACCATGATGGGACCGGCACACTCTCTGTCAGGGGCAGCGGCCTGGCTGGGGGTGGGCGCGGCAGCCGCCGCCACGGGCCACACGATGCCCTGGCCCGTCCTCGTCGTCGGGGCGCTGATCTGCGCGGGCGCCGCGCTCGCCCCCGACCTCGACCACAAGTCGGCGACCATCTCGCGCGCTTTCGGCCCGCTCTCCAAGGGGCTCTGCGAGATCACCGACAAGCTCTCGTACGCCGTCTACAAGGCCACCAAGAGCAAGGCCGACCCCCGCCGCACCGGCGGCCACCGCACGCTCACCCACACCTGGTTCTTCGCCGTCCTGATGGGCGCCGGCTGTTCCTTCGCCGCGGTCAGCGGTGGGCGCTGGGCGGTCCTCGCGATCCTTTTCGTCCACCTGGTGCTCGCCGTCGAGGGCCTGCTCTGGCGGGCCGCCCGGGTCTCCAGCGACGTCCTCGTCTGGCTGCTCGGCGCCACCAGCGCCTGGATTCTCGCGGGCGTCCTCGACCAGCCCGGCAACGGCGCGGGCTGGCTCTTCGACGCGCCCGGCCAGGAGTACATGTGGCTCGGCCTGCCCATCGTGCTCGGCGCGCTGGTCCACGACATCGGGGACGCGCTGACCGTCTCGGGGTGCCCGATCCTGTGGCCGCTCCCGATCGGCGGCAAGCGCTGGTACCCGCTCGGCCCGCCGAAGTTCATGCGGTTCCGGGCCGGCAGCTGGGTGGAGATGAAGGTGCTGATGCCCGCGTTCATGGTGCTCGGGGGAGTGGGCGGGGCGGCCGCGCTCAACTACATATGACGCGTTGCCTTCCTGTGCGGCACAGGGTGCGGTGCCCTCATGTGCCGCGCAGGAAGGCGACGCCTTCTTTTGGGCGCGCCCGGTGCCTCTTGAGCGGGCGGTCCGCCCGCGCCCGTAGCACCATGGCCGCATGCTGCTCGCCGAGCTCGCCCAGGTCTCCCTGGAGGTCGCCGCCACCTCCGCCCGCTCCCGGAAGGTGGCGCTCCTCGCCGCGCTCTTCCGGGACGCCGGTCCCGACGATGTGCCCGTGGCCATCCCGTACCTCGCCGGACGGCTGCCCCAGGGGCGGATCGGCGTCGGCTGGCGGTCCCTCGGCGACCCCGTCGAACCCGCCGCCGAGCCCACCCTCACCGTCACCGGGGTCGACGCCGGGCTGACCGCGCTCGCGGCGATCTCCGGCACCGGCTCCCAGGCCCTGCGCCGGGAGCGCCTGCGCGCCCTGTTCGCCGCCGCCACCGCCGACGAGCAGCACTTCCTGAAGGCCCTGCTCACCGGGGAGCTCCGCCAGGGCGCCCTGGACGCCGTCGCCGCCGACGCGCTGGCCAGGGCCGCCGAGGCCCCGCCCGCCGACGTCCGCCGGGCCGTGATGCTCGCCGGATCGCTCCCGGAGGTGGCCAGGCCCCTCCTCGCGGAGGGCCCCGGCGCGCTCGCCTCCTTCCGCCTCACCGTGGGGCGGCCCGTCCAGCCGATGCTGGCCCACACCGCCGCCTCGGTCACCGAGGCCGTCGAGAAGCTCGGCGCCTGCGCGGTGGAGGAGAAGCTCGACGGCATCCGCGTCCAGGTCCACCGGGACGGCGACCGGGTCCGCGCCTACACCCGGACCCTCGACGACATCACCGACCGGCTGCCCGAACTGGTGGCCGCCGTTGCCGGGCTGGAGACCGGGCGGTTCATCCTGGACGGCGAGGTGATCGCGCTGGGCGAGGACGGCAGGCCGCGCCCGTTCCAGGAGACCGCCTCCCGGGTGGGCTCGCGCCGGGACGTGGCCGCAGCCGCCGCCGACGTACCGATCGTGCCCGTCTTCTTCGACGCCCTCTCCGCCGACGGCGACGACCTGCTCGACCTCCCCTTCGCCGACCGCCACGCGGCCCTGGCCCGGCTGGTCCCCGAGCCCCTGCGGGTCCGGCGCACCCTCGTCCCCGACCCGGGCGACGCGGACGCCCGCCGGGCCGCCGAGGCGTTCCTCGCCGAGACCCTGGAACGCGGCCACGAGGGTGTCGTCGTCAAGGACCTGGCCGCCGCCTACAGCGCGGGCCGCAGGGGCGCGTCCTGGCTGAAGGTCAAGCCGGTGCACACCCTGGACCTGGTGGTACTGGCCGCCGAATGGGGGAGCGGCCGGCGCACCGGCAAGCTCTCCAACCTCCACCTGGGCGCCCGCCGCCCCGACGGCACGTTCGCGATGCTCGGCAAGACCTTCAAGGGGCTCACCGACGCCCTGCTGGAGTGGCAGACCGAGAAGCTGCGGGAGCTGGCGACCGGCGAGGACGGCCACATCGTGACCGTACGCCCGGAACTCGTCGTGGAGATCGCCTACGACGGACTCCAGCGCTCCACCCGCTACCCGGCCGGGGTCACCCTCCGCTTCGCCCGCGTCCTGCGCTACCGCGAGGACAAGACCGCACAGGAGGCCGACACCGTGGAGACGGTCCTCTCACAGCAGCGCTGAGCCGCGCCCCCGAGGCAGCGGGGGCGCGGCTCGGACGCCGGTGCTCAGTGCCTGATGACCGACGACTGCGTGTGCTCCTTGATCTGCTCGGGCGTCAGATAGGCGTCCGTGTACTCGAAGTCCCGCAGCGTCGCCGGTTTGCGCGACTGGAACCCGGTCCGTACGAAGTCGTCCCCGGCGACCGCGTTGAGCAGCCAGTTCGTCATGACCCGGGTCTTCGCCACATTCGTCCGCAGCGCCGACCAGTGGTAGCCGCGCGCCACCGCCTGCGCGGGCAGCCCGTGCAGCTCGACGCCGAGCGGCTTGGAGACCGCGTCCTTGCCGCCGAGGTCCACGACGAGCCCAAGGTCCTTGTGGACGTAGTCCCTGAGCGGCTGACGGCGCAGCGAGGCGATCAGGTTGTCCGCCAGCACCTTGCCCTGGCGCATGGCGTGCTGGGCCGTCGGCGGGCAGACCGCGCCGTCGCCCTTCGCCAGATCGGGCACCGCCGCCGCGTCCCCGAGCGCGAACACCCCGTCCGCCCCCGGCAGCCTCATCTGCGGGGTGACGGCCAGCCGGCCGCGTACGGTCTCCGCGCCGAGCGTGGCGATCAGCGGACTGGCCGCCACCCCCGCCGTCCAGATCAGCGTCCGGCAGGGCAGCACCCGGCCGTCGGTGAACGTGACCTCCTCGGCGGCGGCCTTGGCGACCGAGACGCCGAGCGACACCTCGATGTTCCGCTTGCGGAGGATCTCCAGGGCGGCCCGCCCCAGCTTGTCGCCCAGCTCCGGCATGAGCTTGGGCGCGATGTCGATCAGATGCCACTTGATCAGCTTCGGGTCCAGCCGGGGATAGTGCCGGACCGCGTTGGTGGTGAGGCGCTGGAGGCAGGCGGCCGTCTCCGTGCCCGCGTAACCGCCGCCGACCACGACGAACTGGAGCCGGGACGCCCGCTCCGCCTCGTCCTGGCTGGCGTCGGCCAGATCGAGCTGGGCGATGACGTGGTCGCGTACGTACGCCGCCTCCGCCAGCGTCTTCATCCCGCGCGCGTGGTCCAGCAGCCCGGGGATGTCGAACGTCCGGGTCACACTCCCGGCCGCCAGCACGATGTAGTCGTACGGCTCGTTGACGACCTCGTCCGTGATCTTCCGGATGACGCAGACCTTGGCCTCGGTGTCCACGCCGATCGCGCCGCCGGGGATGATCCGGGTGCGGTGGCGGCGGCTGCGGCGCAGCGAGACCGCCACCGACTGGGGGGTGAGCACGCCGGAGGCCACCTGGGGCAGCAGCGGCAGATAGAGCTGGTACGAGAACGGCGTGACGAGCGCGATCTCGGCCTCGCCCGGAGCGAGCCTGCGCTCCAGCCGTTGTACACATTCGACACCTGCGAAGCCGGCGCCGACGACGAGAATCCTGGGTGGTGCCACGGTCTGCGTCCCTTCTCGGGCTTGCGTGGTTCTGCGCTCGCCTGCCCCGTATACCGGCCGATGCACTCCTCATCCTCACCGGATGCGCCCCGGTCCGCCTCCCGGCGGGGGTGAACGGGCCGCCGCGCGGTGGACGCGCGGCGGCCCGGGATCACAGCGGCGGCTCCGTGTGCAGCTCACGCAGCCAGCGGGCCGTCTCGGCGCCGCCGGGGGCGGCCGGGGCGCCGGGAACGGCGAACATCCGCCCCCAGGAGGCGGCCCGGCCCAGCGCCGCGAGCCGCCACGCCAGGCTCACCGCCCGCCGCAGATCGCCCGCCGCCACCCCGTCGCCCGTCCACGGCTCCAGATAGGCGTCCCGCAGCCGGGGCAGCACCCGGGGCCCGAACCGGTCCTCGGCCGACCGCGCGGGGACCAGCAGGCTGGAGAACGGGTGGCCGACCAGGGCGTCGCCCCAGTCGAAGTAGGCGAACCGGCCGGGGGCGGGCCGGAAGAGCTGGCCGTCGTGGAGATCGGCATGGTCCAGCGAAGCGGCCACCCCCACCGCGGCCAGCTCCTCGCACCACTCCACCAGCCGGGGCCGCAGCCCCTCCAGCGCCACCCGCTCCTCCCGGGTGAGCGCCTCGTTCTCCGCCGTCAGCGTGTCGAACAGCCCCGGCAGTTCGTGCGGTCGGGCACTGGGCACCCCGAGACCCGTCATCTTCTCCGCGTACGGGACGAGCGCCCGCTGCATCACCGCGTAACCGCGCAGGGCGTCCTCCCAGTCCGCGAGCGTGCCCGCGCCCTCGTCCAGCACCTGCCGCAGCAGCGGTCCGCCGTCCGGCAGCAGGCACCAGCCGCGCTCCGCGTCGACGGCGAGCGGCGCCAGGACGTGGTCCGGCACCCAGTCGGCCAGGGCGGCGGCGAGAGACGCCTCGAAGGCGGCGGCAGGGGGCACGGCCTTGAACCACACCGGCCGGTCACCGGGGGCACCGGCGACGGAGAACCGTACGAGCACCGACCAGGGCCGCAGCCGCACCTCCCGGGGCCCGGACTCGCGCAGCCCGTGGGCCGCCAGATGCCCGGTCACCCACTCCAGGGCCTCCGCCCGGCGGTCCGCGTCGTCCCAGGGGGTCCTGGCGTCCGGGAAGCGCCCCCGGTCCACGGTCCCGGCCCGGCCGTCATCATCACATCCGCCGATATCAGCAACTCTGCGCATCGGAGCATTCGACCACCCGCCCGCCCGGCCCTGCATCCCTAATTCGGAGCCCGGCCGAACAGCCTCCCGTATCCCCGTCGAAGGGCGGGGGAGGGGCGGCGAGTACGCTGCCGGTGCGTGCGCGGTCGCGCGGCGCAGGCCGTCCGCCCGGACGCCCCGATCCCGTCTCGCCCTCTCCCGTCTCTCCCGCTCTCCCGCGAAAGCCACCGGTATGCCGCCGCTCCGCCCGCCCGGTCCCGCCTCCCCGGCGGCCGGGGTCGTGCGCGGGGTGCGGGCGGGGGCGCTCGCGGTGCTGTGCGTGTCGCTGCCGCTGGCCGGTCATCTGCTCGCCCGCTGCCGGGCCCCTGTGTGGGTCCTCCTCGCGGCGGTCGCCGGGGTGGCCGTTCCGGCGGCGGTGGTGCTGACCCGGCGGCGGCTGTCGGACACCCAGGTGGTGGGGGTCCTCGCCGCCTCCCAGCTGGCCTACCACCTCGCGTACGCGCTGCCCGGGGTCTGCCGTGCGGTGAGCGCGGGCGGGGTGCCGCTCTGGACCGGGCACGCGGCCGGCACCCATGTCCCCTCGGGCGTGCTGCTCTCCGGGCAGCTGGTCGCCCTGCTCGTCGCGGCCCGCGCCCTCGGCCTCACGGAACTGCTGCTCGGGCGGGGACGGCCCCTGCTGGCGGCGGTCGGCCGCCTCCTCACCCTCGTACGGCCCCCGGCGTCCGGCCTCCGTGTCCCGTGGCCGCACAGTGGGCACCGGGGGCGCACCCGGCGCCCGAAGTCGGCCGTCCTCGCGCGGCTGCGGTCGGGGCGGGCCCCGCCGCCCGGCGGGCCCACGCCGCCGCTGAGCCGGGCGATCCCGGTCGGCGGCCTCTGCCTGCCCTGACGGGTCCTGCGGGGCCCGTCCTGCCCCGCCGGGCCCACCGGCACCGCCGTGCCCGGCCCTCTACCTGAGGACGAACGACCCATGAAGAAGCATCTGATCGTCGCCGCGGTGATCCTGGCGGCCTTCGCCGCCGGACTCGGCTCCTTCCTGCTGCTGGCACCCGAGGACCGCGACCGGGGGACGGTGGGCGTCGAGGCCGCGGGCCAGCCCCAGCACATACGGGAATCCAGCCACCGGCTCACCTCGCCCGAGAACAGCGAGCTGACGGTGGTGGAGTTCCTCGACTTCGAGTGCGAGGCGTGCGGAGCGGTCTACCCGGCGGTGGAGAAGCTGCGCGCGGAGTACGGGGACCGGGTCACCTTCGTCGCCCGCTACTTCCCCATGCCGGGCCACAAGAACGCCCAGCTCGCCGCCCGCACCGTGGAAGCCGCCGCCGGGCAGGGCAAGTTCGAGGAGATGTACAGCAAGCTCTTCACCACGCAGGCGCAGTGGGGCGAGGCCACCGAGTCCAAGGAAGAGCTCTTCCGCGAGTACGCCGGGGAACTCGGCCTCGACATGGAGAAGTTCACCGCCGCCCTGAACGACCCGGCGACCACCGAGCGCATCGAGGCCGACCAGCGTGACGGACTCGGCCTCGGGGTCCAGGGCACGCCCACGTTCTTCGTCGACGGGCTCAGGATTCCCAACCCCGGCTCGTACGAGGAGTTCCGCGCGCTCATCGAGAAGAAGCTCGCACCCCGGTGACGCCCGCTGCGCGCACCCGGCCATCACGTACTCCTGAAGGTGCCGCGCGAACCTAGTATGGGGACGCGGGCGCACGAAAAGGGCGCCGGGCGGGACGGAAGAGGGACGGGGAATGCGACGGCTCGGAGAGCTCGAGGCCGAGATCATGGACTGTCTGTGGAAGTGGGACAGACCGGCGACGGTCCGCGAGGTCGTCGACGACATCAACCTCCGCCGCCCGGCCGCCTATACGACGGTGATGACCGTGGCCACGATCCTCTACGACAAGGGCTGGCTGACCCGGCGGAAGCAGGGGCAGGCATGGCTCTACACCCCGGTGCGCAGCCGTGAGGCGTACTCGGCGGCCCTGATGGAGGACGCCCTCGGGGCGAGCCGGGACCGCTCGGCCGCCCTCGTCCACTTCGTGGAACGGATGACCGACGAGGAGGTCGCCGCCCTGCGCGAGGCGCTGCGCGCGACGGGCCGGGGCGGCGAGCTGTGAACGCCGCCCCCGCCTTCCTCGGCTACGCGGCGGCCGTCGGCGTCCTGGCCCCGCCCCTGCTGCTCCGCAGCGGCTGGCCCCGGCGCGCGCCCCTGCAGGCGGTCGCCGCCTGGTTCGCCCTCGCGGCGTCCTTCTCGCTCTGCGTCGCCCTGGCCGTCCTGCACCTCGCCGACCCGGGGGCGCATCTGCACGGAATCCTCTACTCCTGCCGGGCGGCCCTGGGGCTCGGCGGCGAGCCCGACGGGGGCGCGGGCTTCTCCTGGGGGCTCGTGGCGGTCGCCGTGCTGCTCGCCGCCCATCTGGCCGGTTTCGCCCACCACGCCGTACGGGCCCGGGCCGCGCGTGCCCGGCACCGGGACGTGCTGGACAAGGTGGGCCGCCCCTCGGCGCGGCTGCGGGCCACCGTGGTGGAGCACGCCGAGCCCGCCGCCTACTGCCTCCCGGGCCGCCGGCCGAGGATCGTCGTCAGCAGCGGGGCCGTCGACGTCCTGACCCGCGCCGAACTGGGCGCCGTCGTCGAACACGAGCGGGCCCACATCCGCGGCCGCCACCACCTGGTCCTCGCGGCGGCCCACGCCTTCGCCCGGGTCTTCCCGGGGCTGCCCCTCGCCCGCCACCTGCGGGAACAGGTCCCCCTGCTGCTGGAGATGGCCGCCGACGACCGGGCCCTGCGCCGCTCCCCGCACCACGCGCTGGCCACGGCGATGTTCACCCTCGCCGCAGGCCGGGCCCCGCGCGGGGCGCTCGCGGTCGGGGGCGGGAGTGTGGTGATCCGCCTGAAGCGCGTCCTGGCCCCGGGACCGGCCGCGCACCCCGCCCTGCGCTGCACGGTCGGCACCGGCGCCCTCATGGCCCCGCTGCTGCCCGTCCTGCTGACATGCCACGCCGGACTCGGGTGACGGCCGCGGGCCCGGCCCCGCCCGCCGCCGGATGGGGCCGGGCCGTACGCCGCCGACGGGCTCAGACCCGTACGCCCCACATGAACGGCATCCCACTGCGCGCCATCGACTCGTAGCGCACCTGCGCCCCCGGCTTCGGCGAGTGGAGGATCTGGCCGTTCCCGGCGTAGAAGCCGACATGGCTCAGGTCCGTACGCATGATGACGAGGTCACCGGGCCTGAGGTCGCCCAGGGAGTTGATCCGGGTGCCGAAGCTGGCCTGGGCCTGGGAGGTGCGGGGCAGGTCCACCCCGGCCTGCCGGAACGCCCAGGAGGTCAGCCCGGAGCAGTCGAACGACCCCGGACCGGTGGCCCCCCACACGTACGGCATGCCGACCCTGGTCTTCGCCGCCTCGAAGGCCGAGCCGGTACGCCCCGGCGCGGCGGCCTGGCTGCCGCCCCCGGTGCTGTTGCCGACGGCGGTCTTCTTGCTGAGCTCGATCCGCTCGCTGGCCCGGTTGGCCCGCTCCTCCTTGGCGGCGATCTCGGCCCGCTCCTTGGCGGTCAGCGTGTTGAGGAGGCGCTGCGCCTCCGCCAGCTTGCCCTGGATCTCCTTCTTCCGGTTGCCCAGCTCCTTGCGGGTGTCCTGGAGACCGGCGAGCTTCTCCCCGGCCTGGACGCGCTGCTGCCGCAGGGCGCGCTGCTCCGAGAGGAACCGCTGGAGCGCCTCCGACTGCCGGGCGCCGATCCGGTCGAGCACCGCCGCCTCGCCGAGGAAGGCGTCCGGGTCGGACGAGAGCAGCAGCTGGACCGAGGGGTCGAGGCCGCCGCTGCGGTACTGGGCGGTGGCCGCGGAACCGAGGCCGCGCCGCAGCTCGTTGAGGTCGTCCTGCTTGCGCGCCACGGCCGCCTGGAGGTTGTCGGCCTCCTTCTGGAGCTTCCCGGCCGTCTCCTTCGCCCCGTTGTACTTCTCCGTGGCCTGGGTGGCTTCCTCGTAGAGGCGGTCGATCTGCGCCTGGACGCCCTTCTTGTTGGGATCGGGCAGCGGATCGGCCGACGCCGACTGGGCGGACAGCGCGACGCTCACCGCGGCGGTCGCCGTGATCACGGACACGTAACCCTGGCCGGGCTGCTTGGGACGACGATGGGACGCCACCGGGGCGGGCTCCTTTTCCTCGGCCGCCAAGGGACGGCCGGACCGTCCGTCACGTCACGCGGCGATGCTGCGGATTCAGCGACACTTCCACCGGCACCCCGGCGGGTGACCGGCCGTGCGGCGGCCGGTCCTCGCATACTAATCACCTTAGTGACCCGCATCCAAGCGCCGACGGCGACCCGTACCGAAGCGCCGACGGCGGCCTGCGGCCGTACATCGGCAGCCACTTGTGCCCGGTGTGTCCGGGCCCGGCAGCGATCTGCGTCCGGCCCCGGCTTCCAGGTGGCGCGAGTGCCCGGGCTCCCATCGGCCGGGCGGCGGGAGCCCGTCCGCCGCATGCGAGGATGCTGGCGTGACCACACCGCCCTCCCCTCCCGTGGCCGACGACCCGCCCAGCGACCAGGGGCTCGGCCAGCGCGCCGCCGTGGCCCTCGTGTTCGGCTCATCGGCCGCGGTCCTGGTGGTCGAGATCGTCGCCCTGCGGCTCCTGGCCCCCTACCTCGGCCTCACCCTCGAAACCAGCACCATGGTGATCGGCATCGCCCTCACCGCGATCGCGCTCGGCTCCTGGCTGGGCGGGCGCGCCGCCGACCAGGTCGACCCGTACCGCCTCATCGGCCCCGCGCTCGGGGTCTCCGGCGTGGTCGTCTCGCTCACCCCGCTGCTGCTCCGCACCACGGCGGAGTGGGCGACTCCGCTGCTCCTGCTGGTCGCGGCGGGGACCCTCCTGGTGCCCGGCGCCCTGCTCTCCGCCGTCACCCCGATCGTCACCAAGCTGCGGCTCACCAGCCTCGCCGAGACCGGGACGGTGGTGGGACGGCTCTCCGGGGTGGGCACCTTCGGTGCCATCGTCGGCACGGTCCTCACCGGATTCGTCCTGGTCTCGCGGCTGCCCGTCAGCTTCATCCTGACCGGCCTCGGCGGCCTGCTGGTGATCGCCTCCGCGCTGGTCCGGTGGCGGGCGCGCCACCGGCTCCGGGCCTCGGCCGTGGCGCTGGCCACCGTCGCCGCCGGCTCCCTCGCCACCGGGTTCGCCCCCGGAGGCTGCGACGCGGAGACCCGGTACCACTGCGCCCGGATCGTCGCCGACCCCGACCGGGCCACCGGCCGCACCCTCGTCCTGGACGGGCTGCGCCACTCCTATGTGGACATCGACGACCCGACGCACCTTCAGTTCGGTTACGTGCGGGCCATCGCGGCGGTGGTCGACACCGCGTTCCCCGAGGGCGAGCCGCTCGCCGCCCACCACATCGGGGGCGGCGGCCTCACCTTCCCCCGCTACCTCGCCACCGTCCGCCCCGGGACCCGCAGCCTCGTCTCCGAGATCGACGGCGGGGTCGTCCGCATCGACCGCGAACAGCTCGGCCTCGACACGTCCACCGGCATCGACGTCCGCGTGGAGGACGGCAGGCTGGGCCTCAAGCGGCTGGCCGCCGACAGCCGCGACGTCGTCGTCGGCGACGCCTTCGGAGGCGTCAGCGTGCCCTGGCACCTCACGACCTTCCAAGCGCTGCGGGACGTACGCCGGGTGCTCAAGGACGACGGCCTGTACGTCGCCAACCTCATCGACCACGGCGAACTGGCCTTCGCCCGGGCCGAGGTCGCCACCCTCCGCAAGCTCTTCGCGCACGTCGCCCTCATCGGCGCCCCCGTCGACATCGGCCTCGACCCGGCCGCCACCCCCGTGGGCGGCAACCTGCTGGTGGTCGCCTCCGCCCGGCCGGTCGACGCCCCCGCCGTCCAGGAGGCCCTGGACACCCGGGAGACCGGCTGGCGGATCGCCACCGGGGACACCGTCACCGCCTGGACCGGGGACGCCCCGGTCCTCACCGACGACTACGCCCCGGTGGACCAGCTCCTCCAGCCCCACCGCACCCGGACCGTACGGTGACCTCCGGGGCGCACAGCGGCCTCACCCGTGCCAGGACCGCCACAGCGCCGCGTACGCCCCGTCCGCCGCGACCAGTTCGTCATGGCTGCCCAGCTCGCTGATCCGGCCGTCCTCCACGACCGCGATGACGTCCGCGTCGTGCGCGGTGTGCAGCCGGTGCGCGATCGCCACCACCGTACGGCCCTCCAGCACGCGGGCCAGGGAACGCTCCAGATGGCGGGCGGCCCTCGGGTCGAGGAGCGAGGTCGCCTCGTCCAGGACCAGGGTGTGCGGGTCGGCCAGGACGAGACGGGCCAGCGCGATCTGCTGCGCCTGCGCCGGGGTCAGCGCGAACCCGCCCGAACCGACCTCCGTGTCCAGCCCCTTGTCCAGGGCCCGCGCCCAGCCGTCCGCGTCCACGGCGGCCAGCGAGGCCCACAGCTCGGCATCCTGCGCCCCCTCCCGGGCCAGCAGCAGGTTGTCCCGCAGCGAACCGACGAAGACGTGGTGCTCCTGGTTGACCAGGGCCACATGCTCACGGACCCGCTCCGCCGTCATCCGGGACAGCTCGGTGCCGCCGAGCGTGACCTCCCCGGTGCGCGGGGCGTAGATCCCGGCCAGCAGCCGGCCCAGCGTCGACTTGCCCGCACCCGAAGGGCCGACCAGCGCGAGCCGGGTGCCCGGCGCCACGTCCAGCGACACCTGGTGCAGGACGTCGACGCCCTCCCGGTACCCGAAGCGCACCTCGTCCGCCCGCACGTCCCGGCCGTCCGGGCCTGCCTCCGCGTCCCCGCCGTCCGGCTCGATCTCCCGTACGCCGACGAGCCGCGCCAGCGACACCTGGGCGACCTGGAGTTCGTCGTACCAGCGCAGGATCATCCCGATCGGGTCGACCAGCATCTGGGCCAGCAGCGCGCCCGTCGTCAGCTGCCCGACCGTGAGCCAGCCCTCCAGCACGAACCAGCCGCCGAGCAGCAGGACCGCGCCGAGGACGGTCACGTACGTGGCGTTGACGACCGGGAAGAGCACCGAACGCAGGAACAGGGTGTAGCGCTCCCACGCCGTCCATTCGGTGACGCGCCGGTCCGACAGCCCCACCCGGCGGGCGCCGAGCCGGTGGGCCTCCACGGTCCGCCCGGCGTCCACGGTCTCGGCGAGCACGGCGGCGACGGCCGCGTAACCCGCCGCCTCCGAGCGGTACGCGGAGGGCGCGCGCCGGAAGTACCAGCGGCAGCCGACGATCAGCACCGGCAGCGCGACCACCACGGCCAGCGCCAGCGGGGGAGCGGTCACGGTGAGCGCGCCGACCAGCAGCCCGGTCCACACGATGCCGATGGCCAGCTGCGGCACGGCCTCCCGCATCGCGTTGGCCAGCCGGTCGATGTCCGTGGTGATCCGGGAGAGCAGATCGCCCGTCCCGGCCCGCTCCAGAACCCCCGGCGGCAGTCCCACGGACCGTACGAGGAAGTCCTCGCGCAGATCGGCGAGCATCTCCTCGCCCAGCATGGCCCCGCGCAGCCGCATCGACCGGGTGAACACCGCCTGGATCACCAGCGCGAGGGCGAAGACCGCGGCGGTGCGCTCCAGATGCAGGTCGGTGACCCCGTCGGAGAGGTCCTCCACCAGCCCGCCGAGCAGATACGGGCCGACGATCGACGCGATGACCGCCACCGCGTTGGCGCCGACCAGCAGGGCGAAAGCCTTGCGGTGACGCCGCAGCAGATCCCGTACGTAACTCCGTACGGTCGACGGGGTGCCGACGGGAAGGGTGGTGGCCGACTCCGGGGCGGCCGGGTCGTACGCCGGAGGTGCGACGCCGATCATGCCCTCTCCTCGATTTCCTGGGTGCTCTTCACGGCGGGGGCCGCGTCGGTCCCCGTACGGGCGGCGGCCGCCGCCTCCTCGTCGGTCTCGCGGGTGACGACGGCCCGGTAACGCGGTTCGGTGCGCAGCAGTTCGCGGTGGGTGCCCGCCGCGACCACGGTCCCCCCGTGGACGAGGACGACCCGGTCGGCCACATCCAGCAGCAGCGGCGAGGAGGCGAACGCGACCGTCGTACGGCCCCGGCGCAGCTCCGCGACCCCGGCGGCGACGCGCGCCTCGGTGTGCGAGTCGACGGCCGAGGTCGGCTCGTCCAGCACCAGCGCCTCCGGGTCGGTGATCAGCGACCGGGCCAGCGCGAGGCGCTGGCGCTGCCCGCCGGAGAGGGACCGGCCCCGCTCGGTGATCCGGGTCCGCATCGGGTCCCCGTCGTCGTCGGGGGACGCCTGGCGCAGTGCGGCGAGCACATCGCCGCACTGCGCGGCCTTCAGCGCCTCCTCGGCGGTGACCAGCCCCGAGGACGGCACGTCCAGCAGCTCCTGGAGCGTGCCGGAGAGCAGGACCGGGTCCTTGTCCTGGACCAGGACCGCCGCCCGTGCGGTGTCCAGGGGGAGTTCGTCCAGCGCGACGGCACCGAGCAGGACCGAGGGGGCCTTTCGGGAGTCGTCGCCCTGGGCGTGGCCGCCGAGCCGTTCGGCCAGCCGCCCCGCCTCGTCCGGGTCACCGCAGACGACGGCCGTGAACTGCCCCCGGGCGGCCATCAGTCCGGTGGCGGGGTCGTACAGATCGCCCGACGGGACGCCGCCCGCCTCGGTGGCCGTCCGGTCGCTGCGGCGCAGCGACAGCACCCGTACCGCACGCTGTGCGGACGGCCGGGAGAAGGAGTAGGCCATCGCGATCTCCTCGAAGTGACGGAGAGGGAAGATCATCAGCGTGGCCGCGCTGTACACCGTGACCAACTGGCCCACGTCGATGCGGCCGTCGCGGACGAGCGTCGCTCCGTACCAGATCAGGGAGAGCAGCAGGACGCCCGGCAGCAGCACCTGCACCGCCGAGATCAGCGCCCACATCCGCGCGGAGCGCACGGCCGCCCTGCGGACCTCCTGCGAGGCCCGGCGGTAGCGGCCGAGGAACAGCTCCTCGCCGCCGATCCCGCGCAGCACCCGCAGCCCGGCCACCGTGTCCGAGGCCAGCTCGGTCGCCTTTCCGGCCTTCTCGCGCTGCTCGTCGGCGCGCCGGGTGGCGCGGGGGAGCAGCGGCAGCACGGCCAGGGCCAGCACCGGCATGGCGACGGCCACCAGGACGCCGAGGGCCGGGAGGTAGACGACCAGCCCCACGCAGACCAGGACGAGGGCGGTGGCGGCGGCCGCGAAGCGCGAGAGGGCCTCCACGAACCAGCCGATCTTCTCCACGTCCCCCGTCGACACGGCGACGACCTCACCGGCCGCGACCCGCCGGGTCAGGGCGGCGCCCAGCTCGGCGGTCTTGCGCGCCAGGAGCTGCTGCACCCGGGCGGCGGCGGTGATCCAGTTGGTCACGGCGGTCCGGTGGAGCATGGTGTCGCCCACCGCGATCGTGACGCCCAGGAGCGCGACCAGCCCGCAGGCCAGCGCGAGGCGCGAACCGGAGCGGTCCACGACGGCCTGGACGGCGATGCCGACGCCGATCGGGAACCCGGCGATGCTCAGCTGGTGGAGCAGTCCCCAGCCGAGGGCCTTGAGCTGCCCGCCCAGCTGATTGCGCCCGAGCCAGTACAGGAAGCGTGGGCCCGACCGTACATCGGGGTCGCCGGGATTCGAGTACGGAAGATCGCGAATCTGCATGACGTCCCAGGGCTAGGAATGCGCAAGGCCCGTGCGGACCTCGGAGAGGGGGATGACCAAACCGTGCAAGGTTCGCCCTCCGTCCACCTCCGGGGCAACCGGTTTTCACGGCCGCCCCCCGCCCCGCGGGGCCCCGGACCGAACAGCCCGGGACCCCGGCACCGTCATGCGGCGGGCTTCTCCGAGTCCATGCCGGACCTGGCCTTCTTCCACGCGCCCCGGGTGAAGTCCGGGATGGGCAGCGGGGCGCCCTTCGCCTTGATGGAGAGATGGCTCAGCGGCACCGGGGCCGTCCAGAGGGCCGCGTCGTACACGTCGAAGTCCGGGACCAGGCCCAGCCGCATGCACTGCATCAGCCGGAACACCATGATGTAGTCCATCCCGCCGTGGCCGCCCGGCGGGTTGGCGTGTTCCTTCCAGAGCCAGTGGTCCCACTCGGCGTACTTCTTGAAGTCGTCCCACCGGTGGTCCGTGTTCGTGGGCTCCAGGTAGATCCGCTCCGGGTAGTCCTCGAAGACGCCCCGGGTGCCGCCGAGGCTGTTGATACGGGAGTACGGGTGCGGCGTCGACACATCGTGCTCCAGCCGGATCACCCGGCCCCTGGCGGTCTGCACGAGGCTGATCGTCCGGTCGGCGCCGATGTACGACTCCTTCCAGCTCGGGTCACCGGGGGGCATGTGCTCCTTGCGGTACTCGGCGAGGCCGAGGGCGGGGGTGCCGACGCTGGTGATGGAGACGGCGCGGTCGCCCCGGTTGAGGTCCATGTAGTTGGCGACCGGCCCGAACCCGTGGTTGGGGTAGAGATCGCCGCGCAGCCGGGTGTGCCAGAGCCGCCGCCAGGGACCCTCGTAGTAGTCCGGGTCGAACATCAGCTCGCGCAGATCGTGGTTGTACGCCCCCGCGCCGTGCAGCAGGTCCCCGAAGAGGCCCGCGTGCGCCATCCGGAGCACCCGCATCTCGTTCTTGCCGTAACAACAGTTCTCCAGCTGCATACAGTGCCGCCGGGTGCGCTCGGAGAGGTCGACGAGCTGCCAGAGCTCCTCCAGCCGCATCGCGACCGGGCACTCCACGCCCACGTGCTTGCCGTTCAGCATCGCCGCCTTCGCCATCGGGAAGTGCAGCTCCCAGGGCGTCACGACATAGACGAAGTCGATGTCCCCGCGTCGGCAGAGGTTCTCGTAGTCGTGCTCCCCCTTGGCGTAGACGGCCGGGGTGGGCTGCCCGGCGGCCGTCACCTTGGCCGCAGCCTTCTCCGCCTTGTCCCGGACGGGGTCGCAGACTGCCACGACCCGGACGCCGGGGACGGCGAGGAAGAGGTCGATCATGCTGTCGCCCCGGTTGCCGAGACCTATGATCCCGACTCGTACGGTCGAGCGCCGCTCGAAGGGGACGTCCACCATCGTGCGGCCCTGCCGGGTGGGGGCCGCCGTCGCGGCTTCCGCGGCGGCCGCGGTTTCCGGGGCGGCGGTCCCGGCGGCCGACGCGGTGCCCGGCGCCAGCGCGCCGAGGCCGAGTCCGGCCCCGGCCACGCCCGCCGTGGTCCACAGCACCGAACGGCGGCTGGGGGCCTGCCGGTCGGCGTTGTCACCGGTGTGCTGCGGGGGGAGGTCCTGCGGTGTCTGTCCGGGCCGGGCGTCGTCGTTCATCGAGCCTCCAGGTGGGGTGTGGGGGTTCTGGACGTGCGCGAGCGGGGCCGGTCCCCTGCGGGCGGGTCAACGGCCGTGGGACCGGGCCTCGGTAAGGACCCTGGACGGAGAGGCTGATGGTGCGCAAGGGAGCCAATTGGACTCTCGTACTCAAACCATGGACTTTTCTCCGGAGCGCGCGAAGGCCCCGACTGGTTCAACCAGTTGGGGCCTCTGACCTGCGCTCGGCCGGGTCTCCGGGGGATCGGCGGCCCGGTGGCCGGGTGGCGCGTTCCGGCTCGGCCGGGGCCGAGCGGCAGGGGTGTCCGGTGGCCCGGCCCTTTGTCCTTGCCGTCGGCCGGGTGGGGACCGCGTCGAGCCCGGTGGTCCAGGGCGTCACCGGCCGGGATAGGCTGAACGCGTTCAAAAAGTCTGGTTCCTGGGGGCGGTCATGCAGGTCATCACGCGCGAGAGCGTTCATCCGTGGCAGATCGGTCTGGCCGTGTGCGCCGTGGCCGCCCCGCTGCTGCCGGTCGCCGTCTCCGGCGATCCTTCCTTCGTGCTTCCCCTGGTGGTCGTGACCGCGGCGCTGACCGCTGCGCCCCTGTTCTTCCACGCCCGGCCTTCCGTCTTCCGGCGGGCGGCCGGGATCATTGCGGCGGTGCTGCTGCCGTGGTCGCTCATCGGTTCCTGGTGGGGGATGTTCGTCTTCTTCCTCTCGGTCCCGCTCCTTCTCCTCTCGGTCCTCTCGGACCCGCGGCGGCGCCCGGGGAGCGCCAAGTACCTGGCGGGGGCGGGCTTCCTGCTGGCGGCGGCGGTATCGCTGTTCTGGTGGGGCCGGGGGTACTGAACCTTTCGCCGCTGACCGCCTGACCGCCCGATGGGTGGTTGACGGGGGCCCTGTCGAAGCCGTCCGGCTCCGGTGGTCTCCGGCCCGCGCCCGGTCTCAGCAGCGGCGCTCCGGCATTCCGTCGACCAGTGCGGAGAGCAGCCCGCCGAGCACCTCGCGCTGGTCGGCGGTCAGCGGGGCCAGGATCTCCTCCGCGGCCGCCCGGCGCGCGTTGCGCAGGGAGCGGAGCGTGGCGCGCCCCTCGTCGGTGATCTCGATGCGCACCACCCGGCGGCTGTCGGGATCGGGGGCGCGCCGGACCCGCCCGCTCGCCTCCAGGGCGTCGACCAGGGTCGTCACGGCGCGCGGGACGACGTCCAGACGCTGGGCGAGATCGGCCATCCGGGGGGCCGCGTCGTAGCTCGCGACCGTCCGCAGCAGCCGGAACTGGGCCGGGGTGATGCCGATCGGCTCCAGCTGACGGCTCTGGATGCGGTGCAGCCGGCGCGTCAGCCGCAGCAGCTGCTCGGCGAGCATGCCGTCGGGGTCGCGGTCCCGGTCGTGGGGCCGGGCGGCGGTGTCCGCCGCATCCGTGGCGTCGGCGTCGGGGGAATCCAGGGCGTCCATACAGGAACAATATCAGGACCCCGTTCATTGTGAGTATAGGTAACAGTGAGCTAAGCTCTGAACGTCGGACACGTCCGGCTGTTCCTCACGCCCCACGAAGGAGCCCATGAAACCCGACGAATCCACCTGGACGCCCCCACCCGACGCGGCCCCGGACCGGTCGCCCGGCGAGGTGCGCCGCATCCTCCGCCTCTTCCGTCCCTACCGCGGCCGGCTCGCCGTGGTCGGGCTGCTGGTCGGCGCCTCCTCCCTGGTGTCGGTCGCCTCCCCGTTCCTGCTGCGCGAGATCCTGGACACCGCCATCCCCCAGGGCCGCACGGGGCTGCTGACCCTGCTCGCGCTCGGCATGGTCCTCACCGCCGTGCTGAACAGCGTCTTCGGCGTCCTCCAGACCCTGATCTCGACGACCGTCGGCCAGCGCGTCATGCACGACCTGCGCACCGCCGTCTACGCCCAGCTCCAGCGGATGCCGCTCGCCTTCTTCACCCGCACCCGCACGGGCGAGGTGCAGTCCCGCATCGCCAACGACATCGGCGGTATGCAGGCGACGGTCACCTCCACGGCGACCTCGCTCGTCTCCAACCTCACCGCCGTCATCGCGACCGTCGTCGCCATGCTCGCGCTCGACTGGCGCCTCACCGTCGTCTCGCTGCTCCTGCTGCCGGTGTTCGTCGCGATCAGCCGCCGCGTCGGCCGGGAGCGGAAGCGGATCACCACCCAGCGCCAGAAGCAGATGGCCGCCATGGCCGCCACGGTGACCGAGTCCCTCTCGGTCAGCGGCATCCTCCTCGGCCGCACGATGGGCCGCTCCGACTCCCTCACCAAGGGGTTCACCGAGGAGTCCGAGCGCCTGGTCGACCTGGAGGTCCGCTCCAGCATGGCGGGCCGCTGGCGGATGGCCGTCATCGGCATCGTCATGGCCGCCATGCCCGCCGTCATCTACTGGTTCGCGGGCCTCACCGCCCCGCCGGGCTCCACCGCCGTCTCCATCGGCACACTGGTCGCCTTCGTCACGCTCCAGCAGGGGCTGTTCCGCCCGGCGGTGAGCCTGCTCTCGACCGGTGTCCAGATGCAGACCTCCCTGGCCCTGTTCCAGCGGATCTTCGAGTACCTGGACCTCACGGTGGACATCACCGAACCGGAGAAGCCCGTCCGGCTGGAGAAGATCCGCGGCGAGATCGCCTTCGAGAACGTCGACTTCCGCTACGACGCCACGAGCGGCCCCGCGCTCAGCGCCATCGACGTGACCGTTCCCGCGGGCCACAGCCTGGCGGTGGTCGGCCCGACCGGCTCCGGCAAGTCCACACTCAGCTATCTCGTGCCCCGCCTCTACGACGTCACCGGCGGCCGGGTCACGCTCGACGGGGTCGACGTCCGCGACCTGGACTTCGACACGCTGGCCCGGGCGGTCGGCGTGGTCTCCCAGGAGACCTACCTCTTCCACGCCTCCGTCGCCGACAACCTGCGCTTCGCCAAGCCGGGCGCCACCGACGAGGAGATCGAGGCCGCGGCCCGCGCCGCACAGATCCACGACCACATCGCCTCCCTGCCCGACGGCTACGACACCCTCGTCGGCGAGCGCGGCTACCGCTTCTCGGGCGGTGAGAAGCAGCGCCTCGCCATCGCCCGCACCATCCTCCGCGACCCGCCGGTGCTGATCCTCGACGAGGCGACCAGCGCGCTCGACACCCGTACGGAACACGCCGTGCAGGAAGCGATCGACGCACTCTCCGAGGGCCGTACCACCCTCACCATCGCGCACCGCCTCTCCACCGTCCGCGACGCGGACCAGATCGTCGTCCTGGACGGCGGCCGCATAGCCGAACGCGGTACGCACGAGGAGCTGCTCGGCCGGGACGGCCGGTACGCGGCCCTGATCCGCCGCGACGCGCACCGGCGGACACCGGTTCCGGCCCCCTGACCGCCGCTGCCCTCCCCACGCAGCGGCGCCGCCGCTCCCGTGGGACGGGGAGCGACGGCGCCGGGCGGAGCGATGGTCAGACGAGCCAACCCACGAAGTGGACGATGCCGGCCAGCAGGTTGGTCAGGAAGTTCATCGGGACTTTCTCCTTGGTGCGTGGTGCATGTGTGGGACATGCGCAGTAGCGGTCTGCAGCCCGTTGACTGCGCTCTGCAATCATCACGCCCGGCGGGAGGCATCAGCAACGAATCCCCGTACGATCACGCGTTCCAGCGAACATCCGATCCCCTGTTCGTGTGTTCTGGTCGAGCCGTACGGCGTTCGTGTCGCCGGGGCCGACGCCGCAGCCGGGCTACCGGCCCGGGGGAGCGGGCCGGGTTAACGTGCCCGCATGGTGAACGAGTCCCCGGACGCCCGTCCCCGTCGCAGACTCCGCCCGACCCGCCGCGGGAAGATCGTCCTGGTCGTCGCGGCGCTGCTCGTCGTGTCGGCCGCCGTGCTGATCCCGCTCTCCCTGCTCGGCCCGGAGAAGAAGGAGAAGAAGCAGGAGCGCCCGCAGAGCACCCTGGTGATCCCGGAGGGCTGGCGCGCATCGCAGGTGTACACCGCCGTCGACCGGGAGCTCGGCCTGAAGTCCGGCTCCACGCAGAAGACCGTGCCGACGGTGGACCTCGGGCTGCCGGACCAGGCCGAGGGCAACCCCGAGGGGTACCTCTTCCCGGCCACGTATCCGGTCGACTCCACGACCACGCCCGCGAGCCTCCTGCGCTACATGGCGGACACCGCCCGCAAGCGGTTCGGCGCCGACCACATCACCGCCGGAGCGCAGCGGAACAACGTCACGGTCTACGAGACGGCCACCATCGCCAGCATCGTCCAGGCCGAGGCCGACACCGCCTCCGACATGGGCAAGGTCGCCCGGGTCGTCTACAACCGGCTGCTCAAGGACATGCCGTTGCAGATGGACTCCACCATCAACTACGCCCTCAAGCGCTCCACCCTGGACACCACGACCGCCGACACCCGGCTGGACAGCCCGTACAACAGCTACGTACGCAAGGGGCTGCCGCCGACCCCCATCGGCAACCCGGGGGAGGAGGCCATGCGCGCCGCGGTCACCCCCACGCCCGGCCCCTGGCTCTACTTCGTCACGGTCGCGCCCGGGGACACCCGGTTCACCGACAGCTACGACGAACAGCAGAGAAACGTCGAGGAGTTCAACCGCAACCGCCGCGCCGCCACGGGCTGACGGCGGCGCGCGTCAGACGACCGCCGCGGCCTTCTCCTCGACGTTCCGCCGGCCGTCCCCGCTCTTGAGCAGCCGCAGCACCGACCGGACGGCGGCGCGCCCCGCCCGGTTGGCGCCGATGGTGCTGGCGGACGGCCCGTACCCGACCAGGTGGACGCGTCCGTCCCGTACGGCACGGGTGTTCTCGGCCCGGATGCCACCGCCCGGCTCACGCAGCTTCAGCGGGGCCAGGTGGTCCACGGCGGGCCGGAAGCCGGTCGCCCAGAGGATCACGTCCGCCTCGACCGTGCGGCCGTCGTCCCAGGCCACCCCAGTCGGCGTGATCCGGTCGAACATCGGCAGCCGGTCGAGCAGCCCCTGCTCACGGGCGCGCCGCACGGCGTCGTTGACCGGCAGCCCGGTCACGCTGACCACGCTCTGCGGCGGCAGCCCGTTGCGCACCCGCTCGTCGACCATCGCCACGGCGGCCCGCCCCCACTCCTCGGTGAACGGCCCCTCGCGGAAGACCGGCTCGCGCCGGGTCACCCAGAAGGTCTCGGCGGCGTACTCCGCGATCTCCATCAGATGCTGCGTACCGGAGGCACCGCCCCCGACCACGACGACGCGCAGCCCCGCGAACTCCTCCGGCCCCGGATAGTTCACCGTGTGCAGCTGCCGCCCCCGGAACGTCTCCTGCCCCGGGTAGCGCGGCCAGAACGGCCGGTCCCAGGTGCCGGTCGCGTTGATCAGCGCGCGCGGGGCGTACGCCCCCTCGGACGTCTCCACGAGCAGCCGCCCGCCGCTCCCCTCCCGTACGGCGCTGACCTCGACGGGCCGGTGGACCCGCAGGCCGAAGCGGTCCTCGTACGCCGTGAAGTACTCGCCGATCACCTCGGACGAGGGCCGGTCGGGGTCCGCGCCGGTCAGCTCCATGCCCGGCAGCGCGTGCATCCCGTGGACCTTGCCGTACGTCAGCGAGGGCCAGCGGAACTGCCAGGCGCCGCCCGGCCGGGGCGCGTGGTCCAGCACCACGAAGTCGCGGTCCGGTTCCAGACCGACGCGGCTCAGGTGGTGGGCGGCGGACAGCCCCGCCTGCCCGGCGCCGATGACGACCACGTCCAGTTCACGCACCCCATTAATGTTCACGTTTCTACTAACTCGCGGGGCGCCCGGGATCTTCCCGGGCGCCCCGCTCATATGGCCCGGGCTCAGCGCCCGCCCGCGACCAGCAACGGCACTCCACCGGACCCCGGAGCCGCGCGGCCGTCCCCGTGGCCCGGCGCCCCCAGCAACGGAGAGGCGGGCACGGTCGACAGCAGCCCGCGCCGGGCCAGCTCGGGCGTCACGCCCTCGCCGAACCAGTACGCCTCCTCCAGATGCGGATAGCCCGAGAGCACGAAGTGCTCCACCCCCAGCGCGTGGTACTCCTCGATCCGGTCCGCCACCTCGGCGTGGCTGCCCACCAGCGCGGTCCCGGCCCCGCCCCGCACCAGGCCGACGCCCGCCCAGAGGTTCGGCGCGATCTCCAGCTTCTCCCGCGAACCGCCGTGCAGCGCCAGCATCCGCTGCTGCCCGACCGACTCGCTCCGCCCCAGCGCCTGCTGCGCCGCCGCGATCGTGTCCGCGTCCAGGCCGCCCAGCAGCCGGTCGGCGGTGGCCCACGCCTCGGCCGACGAATCCCGCGAAATGGTGTGCAGCCGGATACCGAACCGGACCGTACGCCCCTGCTCCTCGGCCAGTCCGCGAATCCAGTCGATCTTCTCCTTCACCGCCGCCGGCGGCTCGCCCCAGGTCAGATAGACATCGGCATGGGCCGCTGCCACCGGACCGGCGGCGGCCGACGACCCGCCGAAGAAGACCTCCGGCAGCGGGTCCGGCGGCAGCGCGGTCAGCCCGCCCTCCACCTGGTAGTGCTCACCGTCGAAGTCGTACGGCTGCCCGCTCCACGCACCCCGCACCACCGACAGGAACTCCGCCGTGCGCGCGTAACGCCGGTCGTGGTCCAAGTGGTCCCCGAACCGCCGCTGTTCGGTCGAATCGCCCCCGGTCACCACGTTGAGCAGCAGCCGCCCCCGGGTGATCCGCTGATAGGTGGCGGCCATCTGGGCGGCGAGCACCGGCGAGATGACCCCCGGCCGGAACGCCACCAGGAACTTCAGCCGCTCGGTGTGCTGAGCGAGCGCCACCGTGGTCAGCCAGGCGTCCTCGCACCACGTACCGGTCGGCGTCAACACGGCCTCGAAACCCAGCTGTTCGGCCGCCTTGGCGATCTGCGCCAGATACTCGATGTCCGGCGCGCGCACCCCGCTCACCGGGGTGATCCGGTCGCGCCTGATCCCGCCGTCGGTGTACGCGTGCCGGTCCACGAGCGTCCGGCCGTCACCTCCGGTGGGCAGGAACCAGTGCAGATGTACGTTCACGACGAGACCTTTCCGTACGAGCGGGGTGCGGTGGTGGAGGCGGGAAGATCCCGGTTGAAGCGGGTGTCGACGTAGTCCTCGAAGTCGAACTTCCTCGGGATCAGCTTGAGTTCGGCGAAGGTGTCGGCGATCTCCTGCTCGGAGGCGATGGCGGCTTCGTCGATCGCCACGGGGACGCGGGTGCCGTAGCTGCGCTTCACGGCGTCCAGCGCCACCTCGTAGGGGAGCCCGGTCTCCTTCGCCCACACCTTGGCCCACTCCTCCGGGTGCTCGAAGACCCAGTTCTGCGCCCGCTCCAGCCGGACGAGCAGATCACCGATGGCCTTCGACTTCTGCTGGTCCTTGAGCGAGGCGGGCGAAGCGACCTGGAAACCGAGGCCGTTGACCACCCCCTCACCGGTGGTCAGCACCCGGGCGTTCCCGGCCCGCAGGATCTGCGAGGTGTACGGGTCCCAGATCGCCCACGCGTCGACCTTCCCCCGGCTGAACGCGGCGAGCGCGTCGGCCGGTTGCAGATAGTTGAGCTTCACGTCCGTGATGGAGAGACCGGCCTTCCTGAGCGAGGCGACCAGCTGGAAGTGGGCCGAACTGCCCTGCGCCACGGCGATGGAGCTGCCCTTGAGCTGCTCGGGCTTCCTGAGCGGCGAGTCCTTCGGTACGACGATGGCCTCACCGGCCGACGAACCGTGACTGGCGCCCACGACGACGATGTTCGAGTCCGACCCGGCGGCGAAGACGGGCGGCGTGTTGCCCACGCCCCCGATGTCCACGGCCCCCGCGCTCACGGCCTCCAGCAGCGGTGGGCCGGAGGTGAAGGTGGACCACTTGATGCGGTAGTCGAGGTCGTCGAGCTCTCCGGAGGCCCGCAGGATGGCCTCGTAACCCCCCTTCTGGTCACCGATGTTGAGCGTGACGCTGCCCTTTCCGTCGGTGCTGCTCCCCGCCCCCGCGGACGAGGCACCACCGCCGCAGGCGGCGAGGAGCAGGGTGAGCGGGAGGAGCAGGGCGGGCAGGGTACGGCGTTTCATGGTGGTTCTCCGTGACGGGGAAGGCGAGCAGGGGACAGGTCTTCGTAAAGACCCGGGGGTACGAGGTCAGAGGGCCTTGGCCGGGGCGGCGGCGGGCGCTTCCGGCTGCGCGTCGGCCAAGGCGCCCTCGACATCACCGCCCCGGAGCTCACGGCTCCCGGCGTCGCCGCCCCGGGCGTCACGGCTCTCAACGTCACCGCCCTCGACGCCCAGTTCGCTGAGCAGCCGCGAGCGCAGGGCGGCGAAACCGGGGGCGCCGACACCGCGCGGGCGGTCCAGGCCGACGGCTGTGTCGTACGCGATCCCGCCCTCCCGCATCACCAGCACCCGGTCCGCCAGCAGCAGGGCCTCGTCCACGTCATGGGTGACCAGCAGGACCGCGCAGCCGCGTCGCTGCCAGAGCTCCGCCACGAGCTGCTGCGCCTTGATCCGGGTCAGGGCGTCCAGCGCGCCGAACGGCTCGTCGAGCAGGAGCAGATCGGGCTCCCGTACCAACGCACGCGCCAGAGAAGCGCGTTGGGCCTCGCCGCCGGAGAGTGTCTTGGGCCAGGCACCGGCCCGGTCGGTCAGCCCGACCTCGGCCAACGCCTTCTCCGCCAGGGCCCGTTCGGGTTTCCCCGGCAGCCCCAGCAGAACGTTGCGCCAGACCCGCTTCCAGGGCATCAGGCGCGGCGCCTGGAAGGCGACGGCGCGACGCCGGGGCACCAGCACGGTCCCCGCTATCTCCCGGTCCAGCCCGGCCAGCACCCGCAACAGGGTCGACTTGCCGCACCCGCTGCGCCCCAGCAGAGCGGTGAACTCCCCGGCTTTCAAGGTGAGATCGAGCCCGTCGATCACAGCACGCCCGTCGAAGGCCCGGGTGAGCCCTTCGACCCGTACGGCGGCTTCGGACTCCCCGCCGGGGGAGGGGACCGGGGCGGTCACTGGCCGGTGAAGGTCGGTCGCCATTGCAGCAGCAGCCTTTCGAGGGTCCGGACGATGACGTCGGCGGTGAGGCCGAGGAAGGCGTACACGACGAGGCAGACCACGATCACGTCGGTCCGGAAGAACTCCCGGGCCTGGTTCATCAGGAACCCGATCCCGGCGTCGGCGTTGATGGACTCGCCGAAGACGAGCGCGAGCCAGGCGGTGGCGAGGGAGTAGCGCAGCCCGGTCATCGCCCCGGGCAACGCCCCCGGCAGCACCACATGACGGATGAGCCCCCATCGATTGAGCCCCAACGACTCACCGGCCTCGATGAGTTGGGCGTCCACGCCGCGAATCCCCGCGTACACGTTCAGATACAGATGGAAGGCGACGCCGAGCGCGATGAGCGCGACCTTCGGAGCCTCACCGATCCCGAGCCAGATGATGAACAGCGGGATCAGCCCCACCCAGGGGACCGTGCGCAGCATCTGTACGGTCGCGTCGACCAGGTCCTCACCGAGCCGCGAGAGCCCCGAGACCAGCGCGAGCGCCGTCCCGACGACCCCGCCGAGCACCAGCCCCACGGCCACCCGCTGGAGCGACACGCCCATGGCGGCCGGAAGGGTCCCGTCGGCGATCAGATCGCCCCCGGCACGGGCGATGGTTCCCGGCGACGCGAGCACGTCCGGGTGCAGGACCCCCGTGGCGCTGAACACCTGCCAGAGCGCGAGCAGCAGCAACGGCCCCACGGTACGCCGCAGCCACCGGGGCACGGACCGCAGCCGCGCCCGGCGTACGGACGCGGGGACGATCGGCTCCAGATCGGGGGCCGTACGGCCGACGGGGGCCGGGGTCTTCTCCGGAGTCGCGGACAGGTCGGGCGGTGCGTGGCTGATGGTCACGAGGACTCCACAGGAGGTCGTACGGAGGCGGCGAACGAGGCCGTTGGTATGCCGGGGCCGCACCCGGCACCCCGAAAACGTCAGAAAGCATCAGGAAGCGACAGAAGCGATAGGAGACGTCACGAGAACCGGCAGACCAGAGGCGGGGCGCCCCGACTGTCGGCAGGGCGAAGCGGCACGCAGGAGCACGTGCGCGAGGGCAGGGCGCAGCCGATGGGCCGGAACCGGATGAAGGCTCCGGTCAGGAGGGGCGCGAAAGGCGCTGAGGGAACGTCAGCAGCCGCGACAACACGCGGCGGATGCCACCCGCAGCAGGTCGATGTGACCGCGCGAGGTGAGCAGAGCTGATCGGAACATGGCGATGAACGTAGTCATCCGGTCAGGACACGGTCAATGGTGTCTCGGAGCGTGGACGTGCCATCTCGCCTCCCGGAAGAGAAGATGGCGGCATGTCCGATTCCTTCACCACCACTGTCCTGAACATCACCACGGGTACGGCGGAGACCGTCACGGACCTGACGCGGGAGTGCGAGGAGTTCCTCACCCGCGCGGCATCCGGCCGTGACGGCCTGCTCAACATCTTCGTCCCCCACGCCACAGCGGGCATCGCCGTCCTGGAGACGGGCGCGGGCAGCGACGACGACCTCCTGACCGCCCTCCACCACCTGCTCCCGGCGGACGACCGCTGGCAACACCGCCACGGCAGCCCGGGCCACGGCCGCGACCACGTACTCCCCGCTCTCGTACCGCCCCACGCGACCCTGCCGGTGATCGGGGGCCAACTGGAGCTGGGGACCTGGCAGTCGGTGTGCCTGGTGGACACGAACAAGGACAACCCGGAGCGGCGGGTGCGGTTGAGCTTCCTCGGTCACTGAGCCGCTCTGCTGCGACCGCAGAGGGAATCTCCGGCCCTATCAACGGAGAGCACCGGGGTCGCCGGGCGGAGCGTCACATCTGGCATCAGGCTCTTCGCCTGCTGGTAGTGCACAACGCACATGGCCTCTGCCCTTGCGAATGCTGGCTATCAAGCAGGGGGGGGCGAGCTCTGGCCTAGGGATGGTCCGGATCTTCATCGTCAACTGGCGATGTCGGAGCACCGTGGCCCTGGAGCTTGCCCGGCTCGGAACGGTGAACGACGCGACCGTGATCGCCGCCGCGAAGGAGCCCCACAGCCGCCCGTCGGTCCGCGAACACAGCCGACCGCACTCGCGGCCGTGCCGGTAGGCGGGCACGGCCGCGAAGGCGAGGCGCTCAACCCCTCCCTGCGCACCGGAGGGAGCCTGGGCCCTCGGTGGGAGTACGGCACCCTGGCGCGGGCCGGGTCACGCGGTGCCGGGCTCCTCCAGTGCCACGATCACCATCACCGGAAGGTCGGCGTCCTGCTGGACCACGCCGGCGGTCAAGGTCCGGCCGTCGAGGGTCCACTTCTTCACCCGGACGAACTCCTCCTTGTCGGCGTCCGTCTGCTCGGCCTCGACCAGGTGACCGGTGAGAGGTGATTCCTCGATCTCCGGCAGGAAGGCGGCCAGCGCCTGCTCCCCCTGCTCGTAGACGGCCTCCACGTCGTCGAAATAGCCCGACTCGTCCACGTCGCGGATCCAGACGGCGAACGAGACGCTGACCGCCCCACCGCTGAACCTCTGGACCCAGGCCCCGACGCCGTCCTTGTCCCATGACGTCTCCACGCCGTCACGGAGCTTGCCCCCGGGCGTCCACTCCTGGGCCGAGAACCGCGCCGCCGCACCTTCGACGGTCAGCGGGGCGAGGCTCCTCAGCTCTTCCAGCATTGCGATCACTGCAGCCATGAACTCATTCCACTCATGCACGTGATACGCCTTCAGCTGCCCGCTGGCGTATGCCTCAGGGAATGCCTTGGCCAGCACTTCGTTCACATGCGCGGCGCCCCATTCATTGGACACCATATAGCGGACGCCCTTGCCTCCGAGGTCCTCATTGAGGGCGAGCAGCTTGTCTGCCTGGGCGGTGATTCTGCTCTCGTTGTAGTACTTGAAATCGGGGTTGTAGGGGGATTCTCCCACTCGCCGACCTTGTCGCCGCCGGTCCACTTCGCCTCCGTGATCCAGCCGTCCCGCGGGCCGCCGTCGACGTGTACTTCCCGGCCGTCGGGCAGGACCCACTGTTGCTCGTAGCTCTGGTCGGTGACGAGCCGCTGGTACCGGTACGACGGGCGCTCGAGCAGCTTGTCCGTCAGCCAGCCCAAACCTTTGAACTTCGAGTAGGGCGAGAGGCCGAGTGGGTCGCAGACGGTGAACGGGTTGTGCACATAGGCGACAGGATTCGGTGCGGGGCCGAGGCCGAGAGGGTCCGGGGAGGTGTAGCGACCGGTCTCCGGGTCATAGTGGCGGAAGAGGTTGTAGTGGAGGCCGGTTTCCGGGTCGTAGTACTGGCCGGGGAAGCGCAGCGGGGTGTAGGCGGTGCTGGAGCGGGCCCAGGCGGTGGTGCCCCAGAGGGCGCTCCTGGCACGCCAGACGATCTCGCCGGATTCGTCGACGAGCTCGGTGGGCGTTCCCACGAGGTCGGTGGCAATGGCGAAGAACCGGCGGTCGATCTCTTCCTGACGGCTGTCCGGGCTGAGGAGGCGTTCCGTCTGGGACAGCGGTACCAGGCCACGATGGTCCCAGGTGAGAGCAACCACATGGGGAAGACCCGGTGCGTGGACCGTCTGTTCGCACAGGGTCATACCGTCCCAGGTGAAGCGGATTTCCTCCGCGATGCCCTGCCCGTCGTCGGTGAGGCGCTGTTTGGCGGTGCGGCGGCCCAGAGGGTCGTGGAGATAGCGCCAGCGGGTGCCGTCGGGAGTGACGACGGCGGCGAGACGGTCCTCGACGTCCCATTCGTAGTGCCAGGTGTCGGGCCTGCGCGACAGGCGGGCTCTCCGGCGCAGGGTCACACGGCCGAGGGCGTCGTGTTCGAAGCGAACGTTACCGGCCCTGGTCACGGAGGTCCCGCTGTAGACGCGGGGACCGGTGGCTTCGTGGCCGGGATGGGAGTCGGGCCAGGAAGCCGTCGTCTGATTGCCGGCGGCGTCGTAGGTGTAGCGCTCGGTCCATCCCTCGGCGTGGACAGCGTTGACCCGGCCGGTCGGGTCCAGATCGAAGGTGCGTGAGCCTGACAGATCGTCGGTCATGGACCTGAGGTGGCCGTCGGCACGGTGTGTGTAGTGACGGCGGTTGAGGGAACGGCCCTCGGCCGTCAGGTGCTGGGCACTGATCCTGCCTGCCTCGTCCCAGGCGGAGGCCAGGGTGAGAGATCCGCCGAAGACACGCTCGAGTTCCCGGCCGGCCGCGTCGTGGGTGAAGGCGATCTCATGGCCGCCGCTGGTCATACGGGCGGCACGGCCGGCGTTGTCGTAGGCGTACTCGGTGATCGCGCCGGTCGGAGTGATGCGGCGAGCCCGGCGGCCCAGGATGTCGTAGGTGTAGTTCATGGCGCGGCCGTCGATGAGTTCGGTCTTGGTTCGGCCACGCCGGTCGTACACGTAGACGATCTCGCTGTCCGGTCCGGCCACGTGCGACAGGCGCCCGGCCCGGTCGTACACGTAGGTGGTGACCCTGCCCGCCACGTCCTTGCGGACCGCTTGGCCGAGCTGGTCGTAGGTGTAGGACACGGTCCGGCCCAGTGCGTCGGACCGGGCGATGAGCTGCCCCGCGGCGTTGTGCCGGTAGGTGAGGGTGCGGCCGTCGAAGTCCGTCTCGGAAGTGAGCCGGCCGGCGGCGTCGTACGTGTAGGACCAGCTGCAGTGCGGGCCGGTGACCCGGGTGAGCCGCAGGTCCGCGTCGTACTCGAAGGTGTGGGACGTGCCGTCGGGACCGGTGCGCATGGTGAGCAGGTCGAAGTGTGTGTAAGTGAAGCGGGATATGCCGCCGGCCGGGCCGGTGTGGCTGAGGGGGTTCCCCTCACCGTCGTACGTCCACGACTCGGTGGAACCGTCCGGGGCCACACGGCGGGCGAGATTGCCGTCCTCGTCCAGGACGGCCCGGGTGACGTTGCCCACCGGGTCGATGGTCCGCACGACCCGGCCCAGAGCGTCGCGTTCCAGGCGGGTGGTGCCACCGACCGGATCGGTCACCGCGATCGGCAGCCCCGCCGCGTCGCAGACCACGGTGGTGGTGGCGCCGAGGGCGTCGGTGACGGTGGTCAGCCTGCCCCGGCCGTCGTAGGCGTAGCGGGTGGTGGCCCCAGCCGGGTCGACGACGGCGGTGCGGTTGCCTTGGTCGTCGAATTCCTGCAGCCAGCGGGCACCGTCCGGCCCCCGGAACTCTGTGGGCAGCCCCGACGGGTCGCGCACGGTGCGCAGTTCACTTCCGTCGGGGCGGGTGACGGCGAGCAGGCGGCCGTCCTCGTCGTGGGTGAAGGCGGTGGTAAGGCCCAGAGGATCGGTGCGGGTCAGGGTGTTGCCGCGGGCGTCATGGGTGAAGCGGGTGGTGTGACCGAGCGGATCGGTGGTGGCCACCACCTGGCAGCGGCGATCGATCTGGTGCCGGGTCGTGCGTCCGTCGGCAGTGGTGAGGCTGGTGGTACGGAGGCCGGTGTCCGGGTCCGGGTCCGTGTAGGTGAGAGTGATCTGGATGTGGCCGGCCCGACCGCCTTCGGCGACGACGCGGCGGCGTTCGTCGTGAAGGAAAGTGGTGGTCGCGCCGGACGGCCGGACGACGGTGGTGAGGTTTCCGTCCTTGTAGCCGTAGCCCATCAGGGGCAGGGCGGACCCGTCCTCACCCGCTCCCGCCAGGGACAGGGCCGTGACTCTGCCGTCGGTCACCGTGACGGTGACCCGACGACCTGCCGAACAGGTCAGGGCGAGCGGCGTGCCGTTCTCGCCTCGTTCCACGGCCCACCAGTTGCCGTGGCGGTCTTCGACCCGGTCCAGCCAGGCATCGCCGTCCTCGCCCGGTTCGCTGTCCGCCGGGGCGGTGAAGTGCCGGACCAGGCCCGTGCCGGGGTCGGTGACCGTGTAGTCGCCGCTCACTTCACGGGCCAGGAGCGTGCGGGCGGTCCCGGACTCAGGACTGGTCGGGGCACCCGGGGCGGGGTGGGGATAGGGGAACAGCAGCCCGTCGGCGGTGACGTGTACCACGCCGACCGCGTCGATCTCCAGTCGCTCATCGACGGTGGAGGTCCAGGAAGGGCCGAGGAACCGGCCTGCCAACAGGCCGGATTCGGTGCGGCGACCGAAGACCAGCGGCAGGGTGCCGGGCAGCACCAGATCTGTCTGAGGCAGGAACATCCGGCCCGAGGCGAGGTCGACCGAGTCGGTACCGGCGACGACGCGGTGCCCGTCGGGGCGAGTGTGGGCGCCGTCGGGAGCGTTGTCGAGCAGCCTCCGCGCCCGGGACGCCTTGGCCGCGTCCAAGGCGACGCGGACACCCTTGACGACGCCTCCGCCTCCACCGGTGGCCGCGGTCAGCGCCGCGTCGGGCAGCAGTCGGCCGACCCCTTCCGCAGGGTCCTTCATGAAGTCGCTGATCATCTGCTTGCCGGTGCCGACCGGGTCGTTGGCGGTGACCACCAGGCCGGCAGCGAGGCTGGTGACGTACTCGGCGGGGTGGGTGATGTTGTACGCATCCAGCGGATTGATTCCCCGGACGAAGTTCACCAGCCCCGCGGTGCCCTTGATGGCGCCACCGCCGACGTGGCCCTTGATGATCTGCAATTCCCGCAGACCGTCACCCACCTGCTGTGCGTACGAGGGCTTGTCCGGGGCTGTGTCGCGGGCGGCCCGGACCGCGCTCCGGGCGGTCTCCGCGGCGGTGTTCCGCTGCTCGCGAGCCTGGGCGAGGAGTTCCTGCGCGTCCTGCAACAGCGCTTTGCCCGGGTCGTCGAACGTCGGCGCGGGGCAGGGCGGCAGAGTGCCGGGGTTGCGCTGCTCGGGGGCCTGCGCGTTGTAGCGGTCGACGGCCTTGTTGTAGTCGTCGATCCGCTTGCGTGGCCTTCAGCTGCTTCCCGGGATGCCTTGACGCCTTCTTTCCACACGGCGATCGCCGTCTGCGCCTGGTTCTGAGCCCAGGTTACGGTGCCGGCGTACGCCTCCAGGCGGCAGCTGCCTTCTCACAGGCATCGGCACCGGTGAACCACTTCGGTGGCTGGGTGCTCACCGCGGTGCGCAGCGCATCGGCCGCCTCGCCCTTCAGGCGTGAGGAGTCGAGCCCCTTCAATCCGCCGCCGACGTCCTCGAACGCCTTCTGGAAGGAACGCAGTTGCTTTGCCGTGGAGCGGATCTTGCCAGGGCTTCCGTAGACCAGCTTGGTCTTGTCCTCGGTCTGCCCGAGATCCATCTCGTCTGCTTCGGCGCCCATCCGATCAGCCGCCGAACGCGACTGCTCCCGCACCCAGTCCGAACCGGATTCCCAGCCCACGTCGTCCAGCCGGTCCGCCGTCCAGTTCCCGGCGTCCTCGACCCGGTTGCCGGCCCACTCGACACCGTCCTCGATCACGTCCTCGACCGAGTCCGGCGTGATGTCCCTGATGAAGTCCCCGACGCCCAACTTCAGTCGTCCCCAGCCGTGTCCGAATCGCCCTGTCGCTGCGCCTGCTGGGCGCGTTCCTCGGGCGACGGCCCGAACGTGTCGTCCAGTGCCCGGTCCCACTGCTCGTCACCGATGCCGAGGCCGGTCCTGAGCCTCTCCGCCTCGCGACCGCCCTGCCCCTCGGTGAGGACGCTGTGGCCGGTGTCCTTCCAGGTCTGTTCCATGTCCTGGCCGGCCTTCTCGAACGACTCGGAACTCCAGTCCGGGTCCAGGTAGTCGGGTGTGAAGACGTCCTCCCAGTCCTGCTGGGCGATGTCCTCCTGACTGGCGTGGGGGCTGCCGCCCGTCAGGGAGTTGACGCCGATCTTCAGCGAGTCCTGGACATACTGGTCGTGTTCCCACTGGGTGCCCGCCGCCAGCCCGAGACGGGTCGCGAGCCCGCTCGCGTCGCTCACCAGCGCGCACCCCCCACTCCTACCGTTCGCAGAAGTCCTCGAAATCCACCGACAGCCCGTGGTGCCCGGCTTCCATTCCCGTCAGGGCCAGACCCGAGAATCCCTTGCCCATTACGGAGCCCGTGGCGCCGCCGAGGTCGCCGAGCTGGTCGATCGTCGCACCTACGCCCTGGGTGAACTTCGCCACCGACGCCTGATCGAAGGCCAGGTTCGCTTCGTCACCGCCCATGGCTGCGTACCTCCGCCGCGCCGGTGTCGACCGCGACGCCGTCCGGAACGATTCCGGTGACCGGCGGGAAGAACATCGCCCCGTCCTCGTCGGCGATGTCCACAGCGAGCCCGGCGGGTTCGCCCAGGGCCGGTACGACCTCGTCCACGATGCGGGCCCCGAGCAGTGCCGCGTAATCCATGGGCCGATCACCAGGACCATGGTGAACGGCGAAGCGGGCCAGTGCCGTCTCGTCCGTAAACGCGCAGATCCACCGGACACCGCCCGATCGGGCACTCCACAGACCGGGCCCGGCCGACGGGACCAGAAGAACTGCGCGCCGCATCTCACCCACCAAGGCCCTTGGGTCGCCGACTCCCGCCCTCTGCTCGGAAATTCGTCGGGCAAGTGCCGTTCTTCGCTGTTCCATCGGCCCTCCCCAAGCCGGTCAGCCAATGGCATCGTGATATCAGACGGGTCGTTCGGGTCGGGCGGTTCGCTCTCGCCCGTGCGTCCAGCCCAGGTGCCTCATGAGGATGAACACATGAGGCGAACGCCGGTTCTGAGCCGGACCAGGCATCGCATCTGACAGCACGACAGGTCCCGATGGGGCCTCGGCCGACCACCCTGCGAACCTGCACGACCGTCTCCGGTCCTCGTTTGCGGTCCCACGCACCAGGGCTGTCCTGACGGAGTTTCGGTGGACACGGACAGGGGCGGTCCGGAGCGTCGGGTGCGGCTGAGCTTCCTGGGGCGAGGCGTGCCCCCGGGGCGGGTGTCGCGTCACAGTATCCGGAGATCTGTGACGCCACGTCGTATGCCGTGCATCCTTGTTGCTGTACGAAGAGAACGGCGCTTCCGTATCGTTGCGGGGGAGGATTCGCCTGACATCGCTGTTCACTTGATGAACAGCGGGGGCAAAGGACGACACGGGGGTGGTTGTGATGGCTGACGTTGTCGCAGTACATGGCATTTGCGCCAATATGTCGAGCCGTGACGAGATGCACGACTCCTGGCTGGCCGCTCTGCGGGAGGGCCTGCGGAACGTCAGGTTCTCGGAGGCTGAGGACCTCACCGTGGAGTGCGCGTTCTACGGGCACCTGTACAACGACGGAAAGGCCGGTACCGGCTGGCAGTACGTGGTCGGCGACCTGAGGCCGGGCGTCGAGGAGGATCTCCTGGTCGCGCTGGCCGAAGCGGTCGAGGAGCCCTCATACGAGGCGTCGAGCAAGGCGGCATACGCTCCACGGAGTGTGCAGTGGGCGATCCGCGTACTCCAGTCGCGCAAGGTCTTCGGAGGCACGGCCGCCAGGATCATCGGCTTCATCAAGCAGGTGGCCCGCTACCTGCGCGACGACGATTTCAGGAAGGCGGTCCTTGCCGAGTTCAGCACCGCCATGGAGTCACAGCCCCGTCTGATCATCGCCCACTCGCTGGGGAGCGTGGTCGCCTACGACTGGTTGAGGTGCCACGAGGCGACTTCCGCAACGACCTTGATCACCCTCGGCTCCCCGCTGGGCCTGCGCCCGGTGCTGCGCGAACTGCATCCGCTCTGTGACGCCTGTCAGGCTCCCTGGCCCACTGGTATCGCCACCTGGGTCAACATCGCTGCGAAGGAAGACGTCGTAGCCTCGGTCAAGGAGCTTGACGGCCTTTTCGCCGGGAAGATCCATGACCTTCCGGCCTCCAACTCCCGTGGCACCGCACATGATGCGGCCACGTACCTGAAGAACGTCCGGACCGCGCAGGCCGTGAAGGTGGCCCTTGACTGACAGCGGGAGCCACACGGGGTATTTCTGTATTTCCGGGCGCCCCGTATACGGCGGATCGTTCGGCGACCTGGACAAGGTGCCGGAAGAAGTCCGGGCCGTTCGTGCGGGTCTCGGCGCACTCGGCCTGACCGAGTTGTTCCCCGGCACGGACGGCGACGGGGACGCACTGTCCCACACCGACCTGCGGGACTCCCTGTTCACCTGGAGCAAGGGCGCCGCCGGTCATACCGGCGCGCGAACGGCGACCCTTGTCATCTACGCCACGGGCCACGGTTTCAAGCTCAGAACGGACTGGGTGCTGGCGCCGACGGAGTATGAGGCTCCCGACGACCAGCAGAGCACGGATGACCGGGTGGTCACCAAACCGGCTGATCTGATCAGGGCATTGTGGCAGCGTCGAGACCTCGCCCAGGTTCTGCTGATCCTGGACGCGTGCGGTGCCGCCCCCGGTGGCGAGCAGGCTCTGCTGGACACCATCGCGCAGTCGGTCCACCGGACCGACGACGACCAGCTGGACCTGTGGGTCGTGGCGGCGGCCCGGCGGACCGACCAGGCACTGGAAACCGTCTTTTCCCGGGCCCTCACCACCGCGTTGCGCGACGCCGCCGTCCCCTCCACCGATCAGCCGTACCTGGACCTGACCCAGGTGATGGAATCCGTACAGAACGCCCTGAGCCACACCCGTCAGAAGGCGCGGATCGTGGCCGGTCACGGCGAACCTCGCTGCCGGGTGCTGCCCAATCCCCGGTACATGCGGCCCGAACCGCCGACCTGGCTGCCCCCCGGCTGGGGTTGGGCCTCCCGCGGAGTGGTCAACGACGCTTCGCCGGGCTGGTACTTCACCGGCCGTGACGCCGAGCTGCGCACCGTCCTCGATCATCTGACCGGCACCGGGACTGCCCCTGTGCTGTGGCTGTCCGGCTCGCACGGCAGCGGCAAGACCGCGCTGCTGGGCCGTGTCGTCACCACGGCGACCGCCGGCCTGCGCGACGCTCTCCCCACGGTGGCCCGGCACGGCGTCCTGCCGACCGGCGAACTGACCCTGGCCGCGGTCAACGCCAGTGGCCGAACGGCCGACCGGCTTGCTGCCGACATCGCCAGGTCGCTGGGGCTTACCGCCGCGAGCGTCCCCAGCCTGCTGGCCGAGCTCAGGAAGAACGGTTCAGGCTCCGTCCGCAGCATCGTCATCGACCACCTGTACGAGGCCAAGGAGCCCGCCGCCGTACTCACCGAACTGGTCGAGGCACTGGCCACGCTGCCGGCTGTCCGGGTCGTGGTAGGCACCACCCGTCAGCCGACCGACCGGCCCGCACGGCTGATCCTCGATCTGGATGCCCCAGTGCGCCTGGGAGCCTCGTCCGTGGGCGCCTATCTGCGGACTCGACTCGCTTACGGCGGGCAGGTGTCCGACGGTGCCATCGCCACCCTGGAGCAGATCTGCGACGGCTGCTTCGCCGCGGCCGTCGCCGCCGCGGACGTCCTGCTCCGGGAGGGCAGCGGCTCTCTGGAACGTGCCTGCGAGGCCGCCGCCGTCCGGCTCGACGGCCTGCTCCGTCGCACGCTCCAGGAGTTCCTTCCGCAGACCGCCACAGCGGTCGCGGACACCCTGACCGCGCTGTGCTCCTTCGGCAACGACCTGTTCCTCGACGCGCGCACCTGGGCCGCCGTCGCTTCACGTCTGGCCGGCACCTCGGCGTCCGGCCCGCTGTCGGCGTCGGAGCTGGTGTCCTGCCTGTCCGCCTGCGGGCCCCTTCTCGTGTGGCGAGACGCTCCCGGCGGGCAGCCGGTCAAGGGGGACGCGACGGACGTCCAGGGCTTATGGCGACCACGTCACCCACCGCCCGCCGGTGCGCAGGGACCCCGCCGTACCGTGCTGCGTCACCTGCTCGACGAACTCCGCGTGGCCGACTGCGGCTGGGAAGGCGTCCCGCCACACGTGCTGGCCGTCCTCGCCGCCGCCGCGGCCGATCCGACGAGCGGTATGCAGTGCCTCCTGGACGATCCCGACTTCCTGCTCGCACTGCCGGGCCCCACCATGACGCGAATGGTTCGCGCCCTGAGTGCCCCGGACCAGGCCGCCCGTACCGCCGTGTGGAACAGCCAGCCTCGGCGTGGGACACGGCAGCAACGGCGGTTCGCCCTCGCCCTCACGGCTGCCCGTCAGGGCTTGACCGACCTCGCCCGTGCGGCTGGGCCTGTCGTCGTACCCGGCGGATCACTGGAGGTGCTCTGGGCGAACGCGGGAGCCCGTGACCGCCATACGACCACACGTGTGTCGGCGGCCGGGGAACCCGGACCGGGGTCGCTCATCACCGCGCACGACGACGGCACGCTGATCTGGTGGAACGGCGCCGACGGCGAGCAGGTGGCGTCGAGGCCCGGTGTCGGCCCCATCAAGGACCTGCATGCGATCCAGGCCATGGGAAACCCGGCGGAGGCCGGAGTCGGCGCGGATGCCGAGGGGGCCTGCGCGCTGCTCGTTCTCACCGACGGGTCCGTGCTCCGATGCTCACGGGACGCGGCAGATGTCGGCCAGGTGCTGAGGAAAGGGTCCGGCGAGTTCCCCGGGCCTTCCGCGTCCCACCCGGCAGGCATGCTGGCCCTGGCCGATGGCTGTGCCGTCGAGGTGCTGTCCGCCTCCGGCGCCGATCCCGTGCGTGGCGAAGTGTTCCGGAAACCAGTCGTCGCCCTGGCCATGGCCGGCCGGCGGGAGGAACCGGTCGTGTGGGCGGCCACCCTCGACGGAGTGGTCCACCGATGGGCCCCGTACGGGCAGGCCACACCCAAGAGAGTGGCACTGTGCCCGCATCCCGTGCGCCTGACGGCCTCGGCCGACGGCGAGACCGCGGTGATCGTGGACGCCAGTGGCACCTGCACGTTCGTAGGGGGTGCTGCCCCGCTCGTGGGCTCCGTACCACCACTCGGACACTCCGTACGTGCTGCCCTCATGACGGGCGGTTGTTTCGCCGTCGCCGGAGGCGACCGCGGCGGCAGCTGGCTGGACACCTACAGCGCGGTCGACGGGCTCGGCACCCGCTGGCCGCTCGACGGACTGCCGGCCGGAATCTGCTCTCACGGCTCCGGCGGCCTGATCGTGGCCACGTCCGGCGCGCTCGCCCTGCTGCGCGTCCGGACCGGTCAGAGTCCCGTGCCCGGTGGGACGCGGTAACGGCACCAGGAGGCAATCAGGATGGAAACAGCACCACACACCTCGGCTCGTACGCCCGGCAGCGCGTTCGTCCGCGATCGGCTGGCCGGACTCCTTCTGTTGCTGAACCAGGCGGCCGCCCGGACCATCGACGGGCAGGAACTCGCAGATGCCCTAGGGGAGTTCGATCTGGACGACGGTTGGCTCGGCACACTGCTGGACGGGCCGGACGCCGCTGTCTCTCTGCCGGGCTGGCTGACGGTGGCCGAGAACAGTGGGCTCGCCCTCCTCGTCGATGCCTACTTGGACGGCGATGCCCAGCGGGCTGCAGCCGAGTCGCCGGAACTCGACGGCTCAGCGGGGGTACCCGGCCCGTTGCGTCGCGTCATCCACGAGCTGTCCGAGGAAGTACTGGACCAGCTCGCGACATTGTGGGCCCAGGGCCCCGCGGCTTCCCCTCCGGAGGCCGAGGCCGACGAAGCAAGTCCCCGGAGGGCACCGACGCGTGCGGCGGTGTTCGACGTGCCCGGAGGACACCTCGCGATCACCTTGACCGACGGACTGGACGCGACGGGTCCGGCGGGCAGGGTGGAGACCATAGCGTCCGGGAAGATCGCGGAGGTAATGGCAGCCGCAGTGGAACCGGCCGTGGACAGGCTGCTCCCGGCCGGTCCACCGGAGTGGGTCAGGCCCCAGACGTGGGCCGGCCCGCACCTCGTGGCGGCATGGGAAGCGGCAGTGGGGCTCCTCACCGGCTTCGGAGTCGTCGGCCCGGCGGGGAGACCACCCTTGCCGGTCGGCGTGTGGCCCGCCTCGCACTTTGCTGATGACCCCGCGATCGCGCTCGGCTATGCACTCGACATCCTCGCGGAGACCACGGGTCTTCCCCGCCCCGGCATCCTGGCCGTCGGCGCCCGGACGGAGGGTCAGCTCTTCGCGCCGATGCGGTCGACGGAGCTGTCCGGCAGAGTGGAGGCGTTCGGACAGATGGGCATCACCACCGTCCTCGCCCCCACTGAGAGTGGTTGGGTCCTGGCAGGCCCAGGAGACGAGCGAGCATCGCCCGCCGACGTGCCCGCCGAGCCGACCCTGGACGCTGCCGCCACAGCCGTCTGGGGCTCGCGCTGGGTCACCTGGAAGCGCGCTCGCCACGTCGAGGAGCTGGCGCGCCTGGGCTGGGTGCCCGATCCGCTGGAGCCCCGGTCCGGTGACATCCCGATGAGCCAGGTCGGCGAGCTTGTGACATTCTTCCACGGGGAGAAGCCGAAAGAGTCCGGGCCGGACGGCGCGCACCGCAGGGCGAAGGCCACGGTCGGAAAGCAGGCTGTCCCCCGGAAGCGGGCCGCTGACAGCAGGCGCCTGGCCGTGATCGGCGGCGCTGTGCGCAGTGGGAAGACCACCATCACCCGGCTGCTGGCCGAAGAGCTGCGAGGCCAGGGCTGGCAGGTGCAGGCGCTCCGGTCCCGCCGTGGCGAACTGCCCGACCGTGACCCGCTGATCGAAGCCTGCCACCATGCGACCGCTCTGCTGGAGCAGGACGGACCCACCAAGCCCCGCCTTCTGATCCTGGACGGCCTGTTGCCGCTCCAAAGCGGCAACAACGCGGTGGGCGACCTGCTTCCCATGGTGTCGGAATCCGTCCGGGCGAGCGTGCTCGCCGTTCTGGAGTACGACCTCTCCGCCGCCAATGAGTGGAAGACGGACAGCATCGACATCGTTCCGTCCGTTGTGGGCAAGCCGCGCCTCAGGGCCTTTGTCGAGCAGGCGAACCGGGCTCACCCCGGCACTCTCGACCGCCGGGCCGGGCTGGCCGAGATCGAACGGGAGGACGGCACCCGGGACCCCGGAGTGCTCATCAGGCAGATGCGTACCGGCGGGGGCGATGACCCCGTCCTCGCCTGCTTCGACGGGCTGGGTCTTCGCGAACAGGAGGCCGTGGCCCGGGCCGCTGCGACCTCCCTGATTCATGCGGCAGTCCCCGAGGAGACCCTCATCGACCTCACCGAGGATCAACTACAGGTCCTCGGTGTCGAGTTCCTGGCCGGGGAGGGGCTGGCGAGGGTCGGGAGCGTCGAGGACAGCGAGCGGATACTGCGACGAGTGCTGCAGATCGAGGAGGACCCCGAAGAACCCGACCTGGTGCCCCGGGCGGGCGAGCGACGGGTGCGGGAGAAGGTCGTCGAACTGGTGCGGCACCGGGTCGGGACACTGATGCGTGAGGCCCCCCACGAGGTCCTCCTGTGGCTGCTCGGCGCCCGGCTCTACCGAGCCCAGGTGGCGGCCGACCTCCTTGACCTCACCCGTGCCGACGGCGTGCTCCACGACTGGCTCCAACGGGCGCAGGTTGTTGAACTGGCCCGCTGTCTGACGGCGCTCGGCACCTCTCTCGACGAGGCGACGGCCGACGACTTCGTCCTGCAGCTGACGCAGCGGCTCAAGGAAGATCCAGCTCCCCTTCGGCTGCACGACCTGGTGAACGTCATCCGCGGGATCCGGCACGCGATGTCCACCGGCCGACTCGATTTCAACGACGTCGCCTCGTGGCTGAAGGTTCAAGTGAACGCCGCTGTCAGCAGCGGTGAGGGAACCGCTCAGGAACGCCTCCACCTACTCAGCCTGATCGAGTGGTTCCAGAGCGCGGATCTGAACGAGGTCATCGTCAAGCGAGTCGCGGAGGTCGTCACTGACCTGAGCCCCACCCGGGTGGCCGATTACTTCCTGGTGCTGCGAGCCCTGCGGCTGCAGCGCCGGCTATGGCGGCGCGTGGCGGAGGACACCGAGATCCACTACGAGGACGCCGCCGGATACCACCCGGTCGACCGGGAGCCGGGACCCGAACTGCTGGCCGAGTACCGGGTCAAGGCTCAGGACGGATTCGCCGTCATGCTCGCCGGAATGATGTTGCGGCGTCAGGTGGAGCGGACCGAGTGGGCAGAAATGATCGACGAGTACCAGGACCTTCTCCAGCCCGCGCTCGACCACAGCAGTCCCCGCGACGTCATCATCGCGTTGCAGGAGCTGCGGCGGACCTCGGGTATGCACCGCAACGAGATCTTCAAGCGGGCCGTGGACACCAGTTGGGACCGGGGCCGCTATCTGGACGCGCTCCGTGCCCTGCTGCGCCGTGCCTCGCCGATGGAGACCGTCGCTCTTCTGAGGGTGGTACAGAGCCTGCACGCCTGGTGCGCCTGCCTGCTGTTGGCCGCTCCCGCCCGGCGACCGGTGCGCAGTGCTGCCGACCTCGAACCCGACGAGGCGTTCATCAGGAGCCTGGCCCAAGCTGCGAAGAATGACCCCAGGGCTGCGGGGATGCTGCTGTCCGTGACGTCTGCGGTGGAGGACCCCTACCACCAGCACGGCAGGACCTTCGCGCAGCGGCTCGGTGACGCGTTCGGTGAGGAGACCGTGGCCGACTGGCTGCAGACAGACCCACGTCCCTCCGTGAAGTACCACGTGGTGAAAGGCTTGTGGGAGGCGCAGGTCTCGTACCGCGTGAACTGCCTGGACCTGATGGTCGACATCGTCACGCAGACCCTCACCACATCCCGACGGGTGTGGGGTCCCCGGCTTGCCCTGCGACTCGGAGCCGACCCCGAGCTGGGCACGGGTTTCCTGGAGAAACTGCGTGAAAAGGTCGGTATCGGCGATCTCCTGGACGGTATGAGCGTCTGGTATCCCCCGGACGCGCAGGCGGAGTTTCACCGGCTGGCCCGTGCTCTCTACCCTCAAGCCCCCCGCCGGTACGCGCAGACATTCGACGTTCGCGAACTGGCGCAGCGCCTGGCAAACGCGCAGACCATCCCGGTCGCTGAGGCATGCCGGGAGATAGCCCGCACGATGCGGCACACCGACGGTATCTCCGGGGCGGCCCTCCTCCAGAGGACAAGCAAGATCACCGGCCGTCCGGACGTCTGGATGGACCGGCTCAACTCAGTTCGGACCGGTGGGGAGTTCGCGCAGCTGCTGCGTGTCCTCGGTCATGTCGACCGGGGCTTCGTCACCAGGCTGCTCACCAGATACGGCGGACTCACGATGCGCACCGTCCACTCGACGCAGGAGTCACGTCTGGCCTGGCGGACGCGCAGCGAGATGTACCAGAACCCGGTGGCGGCGGCCGGGCTGCTCGCGGCCCTCGAGGACCTGGCGGGCTTGGGGGAGCCCGTCTACCAGGGGCTCACCGGCGACGCGACGCTGATGAGGATCTTCACCGAGGAACTGCAGCTGCTGCAGAACCCGTCCGAGCAGTACACGGCGGCCCTGCACCTCGCGCGGATAGGCGTCGGACCCGGCAGAGCGCTCCACGCGGACTGGACCACGACGACGTACGAGCTGAAGAAGCTCATCATCACCACCGTCTCCAGCCCGCGGGTTATCCGGGACATCCTGAGAACCATGGCCCTGTGGGAGCGGCGCTGGGCGCTCGAACTGGTTCCGAAGATCGACCACAGGAAGCTGGAACGGCGGCTGAGGCTTGCTGTTCTCGCCGATCTGGAACCGGCCATCGGCCTCGCCGCCCTCCTGACCAGCCTTGATGACAATGCCGGGGCGCTGGTGGTGCTCGACGCGCTCAACGAGGTCGGCTGGGCCAAGGTGGTGAAGCACGTCGACCCGCATGTGGGGGTGCTGTTGCTGCGGCTCGCGGTCCGGCTGCAGCCTCAGTGCGCCGGCGCCGTCGCATCGGCCGTCAACGACCGGGTCGTCTCCCTGCTGTCCCAAGAGATCGTCCTGGACGACTCGGCCATGTGGTGGGACGTGGGCCATGCCTGCCATGCCCTGTCGACGTTCGGTTTCGGCGTCCGCAACCTCGGAAGGCCGTCGGCGCGGGAGCCGTTGCTTGCGGACGCCCCATCGGTCTCCCGCGCCCTGAGCCGGCTGCCCGCCACCCCTTGGCGGGACCGTCACCAGATTCTGGCGGTGGACCGTCTTGTCAGCCATCCGCCGCGTTCGCCCCGGGACCTTGCTCTGGGGCTGGTCGGCGCCACAGCGGCCGGTCGACTTGGCGAACTCGTCAAACAGCTCGGTGACCTCAGCCGACTCTTCGACGCGGCCACCAGGGACCTGGCCGACCTGACCGAGTTCGCTGAGTCCCACCCCGACCTCGCTGCGGTGCTCCGCCCGCACCGTGCCTGCTTCGAAACTCATATCCAGGCCGCCACCTCGGTTGCCTCGCTGGACACCCGTCGCCTGCGCCAGAGCACCACACGGCTCTTCTCCGGGAGGACTGCGAACGACGTCGGCTGATTCGCCGGCAGACCGAGCCGGTGAGGGAGCCAGGCTTCCGTACCGTTCAGTCTCAACGGAACCGAGAACTCCCAGTTCCTTGTCATCACGAGAAGGGGGGCGGGGAAATCGCCCGTGAGCTCACGGGCGACTCCTTCCGCTGCTATGGCATCACGTGCGCATCCTGGTGGTGTCCGAGTACACCAGCCGGTTGATCAAGCCGGTCAGGTTGTGGGCGAGGGCACGCCTGTGCGTCGCAGGTGAGAACAACCGGGTACGGGAGGTTGAGCTCGGTTGGCCCTCCCGGCTCCCCGCCCGCTCCACCGCGGTCGGACCGGGCATGATAGCCACGCTGTGCCATCCGTCTTCCCCGCCAATTCCCCACCGCTACCGCTACCGCGCAGGAGACCTAGTGATCCGGGTCCTCATCGCCGATGACGAGCCGCTCATCCGGGCCGGCATCCGGGCGATCCTCACCTCGGCCGCCGACATCGACGTGGTCGCGGAGGCCGCCGACGGCCGGGAGGCGGTGCGGACCGTCCGCGAGACCGCCGTCGATGTCGCGCTGCTGGACATCCAGATGCCCGTGATGGACGGCCTGACGGCCCTCGCGGAGCTGCGCCGGTCCGTGCCCGGTGCACGGGTGCTGATGCTGACGACGTTCGGTGAACGCGACAACGTGCTGCGGGCGCTCGGGCACGGCAGTGCGGGCTTCCTGCTCAAGGACTCCGCGCCCGGTGAACTGATCCAGGCTGTACGGGCGGTGGCCGGGGGGAACGCCTACCTCTCGCCGACGGCCACCCGGCATGTGGTCGACACGATCTCGGCGCCGGAGGCGACCGCCCGCGCGGAGGAGGCCAGACGGCGCCTGGAGAAGCTGACCGCGCGGGAACGCGATGTCCTGGCCCTCCTCGGGGAGGGGCTGTCCAACGCGGACACGGGCAGGCGGCTGCACGCCAGCGAGGCCACCGTGAAGACGTACGTCAGTCGCATCCTGGCCAAACTCGGCTGCGACAACCGGGTGCAGGCGGCGCTGCTCGCCCGGGACGCCGGGCTGCGTCCCGGCGGGGTCTGAACCGGCTGTGGCGGATGTGGTCGCGGGTCCGGGGGTTCCTCTTCTCGCCGACGTCGGACGTCGGACGTCGGACGTCGGACGTCGGACGTCCGATATCCGATGTCCGGCCTCCGATGTCATCGCAGGGCGTCCAGCGCCACGGCCTGGGCGATGGCCAGACGGCGGTCGAGGCCCGCGCTCGCGATGTCCACCAGGTAGCGGTCGCGCAGCCCGAACTTCCGCTCGACCGCCATCCAGCGCTTGTCGCCCTCGGCGAAGTCGAAGTGGCGCGGCCATGCGAACGGTACGAAGTCGGTGCCCGGCAGGAAGTCCCAGACCCGGCGCAGCACGGCCAGCGCCGCGTTGCGCTCCCGCCCGGTGAGCTCGGCGAGTTCCGGCTGATCGAGGACCCAGGTCGAGCGCAGCAGCGAGGTCATGGTCTTCTCACGGAACGAACCGATGGGCCGCCCGTCCTCGTCCCGCACCGTGTAGACCGCGCCCACGTCCATGATCTGGTCGGCCTCGAAGGTGCACAGGACCCACTTCCGGGACTCGTCGGTGTAGATGGTCACCTCTTCCGTGAGGGCCATCGGGGTCTGCCGGGCGAACGCGACGACCTCGCCCGCCGTGCCGTCGGACCGGGCGGCCGTCACCACGTACTCGTTGGTCATCAGGGCCGTCTTCCGGCTCACGACGAACCGGTCGGTCGCCTGCAGGTGCGTGGTCTCCATGGGGTGTCTCCCTCTGCTCGCATCCTCCGCGCCGCCGTCTCTCGGCTGCCGAACCATCGTCGTGACCCGGGCCCCTGCGGAGCAGCCCCGGAAAGTCGCGCCCCGGGACGACCAAAGGCGCTCCCGTGCGTGCTCCCACCGGCACCGGCACACCTGGCCCTGTTCACTTTCGTCGCTCCTGCCTCCTGCACAGGGATGATGTGGTGCGCAAGGCCGCTGGCTATCGTCGGCCCGTGATATCGCACGAAGCGCTGACCGACCGCATCGCCCGGCCTGTCCGGGAGCGCCTCTCCCGGATGCCCCGGTGGAGCCGCCCCAGGATCGCCGGGGAGAGCGTGCTGGCCGTCGTCCTCGCCGGTGTTCCGGGGATGCTGGACGCCCTGGGTTCCGGGTTCGGCGTGCGTACCGTCCTGATCGTGACGGGCGTCGCCCTGCTGTCGCCGGCCAGGCGTGTCTTCCCGGCGACCGTCCTGGTCGCCTCCACCGTCATGGCGGCGCAACTGCCCTCGGCGGCACTCCTGTTGGTCTGCGCGAGCTGGTCGGCCGGAAGCCGCGTCACGCGCCCCGGACGCCTGGCCGCCGCCTACGGTTCCGCGCTTCTCCTCTACGCCGCGTTGTCCACCTATGAGGAGATCCGCGCGAAAGCCGAACTGCCGCTCGTCACAGGTGCCTTCAGCACGGCCGCGTTCCTCGTACTGGCGGTCGTTCCCGGGCTGATGGCCCGGTACCGGGCGCAGCGCCGTTCGCTACTGGAGGCGCTGGGGCGGACGAATCAGCAGCTCGTGCGCGAGCAGGCGATGGTGGCCCGGCAGGCGCGCCTGCTGGAGCGGGGCCGTATCGCCCAGGACATGCACGACAGCCTCGGCCACCAGCTCGTCCTGATCACCGTGCACGCGGGCGCTCTCCAGGTCGATCCCGACCTCACCGACCGCCAGCGGGAAGGGGTGGGCATCCTGCGGGACGCCTCGGTGGCCGCGATGGAGGAGCTGCGCGAGACGGTCGGCATCCTCCGTGACGACCGGGAAGACCATGACGGCCGGGAAGACCGTGACGGCCGGGAAGGTCGGGATGCCTTGGGCCGGGCCGGTGGACCGGCCGCCTCCGCGGCCGTCGGCGTCGTTCCCGTGTCCGGCGCGGGCGGCGAACAGCGGCCCGGCCGGGTCCTGGCGTCCATCGACGACCTGGTCGCGTCCTCCAGGGCCGCGGGTGCGACGGTCGAGATCCACCGGTCCGGCTCCGTACGGCCGTTGGCCCCGGCGGCCGATCACGCGGCCTACCGGGTGGCCCAGGAGGGCCTGACCAACGCCCACAAGCACGCGCCGGGCGCCCCGATCAGCCTCGCCCTGCGGTACGAGCCCGACACCTTGATCGTGGAGGTCACCAACGGGCCGCCGAAGCACGGGAGTTCGGCGGGCCCGCCGGTGGTCAGCGGTGGCCAGGGGCTGACCGGCATGGCGGAACGCATTCGGCTGGTCGGCGGCATGCTGCACACCGGTCCCACGGCGGACGGCGGGTTCCGCGTCGCGGGCATGCTGCCCTACGGCTCCGGTACGGGCTCCGGCTCCGGTACGGGCGAGGCCGGTGCCGGGCACCCGGGCGCGGTGTCCGACCGGCCCGGTCCTGAGTTCTCGGACCCGGCCGGGCCTACGTCGGCGTACGCCGGTGACGTGGCCATCGCTCCGTCCGGTGCGCGGGAGGACCGGGGGGATTTCGCCGCCATCATGAGCCGCAGGGGAAAGCTGGCCCTGGGCTGTGCGGGCACCGCCGTCGTCCTCGTGGTGGGCGTGATCGCCCTGGGGGCCTGGGGGGTGAGCGCGCTGATGGAGGAGGTGGACAAGGCCACGATTCCGCCGGAGGTCTACGAATCGGTGAAGGTGGGAGACCCTGAGGACGACGTACAGGACAGGCTGCCGGACGAGGACTCGTTCCTGACCGCCGACCTGGGCGACGCGGGCCCGCCGCTGCCCGAGGGAGCGACCTGCCGGCACTTCGCGTCCGACGACGCCGAAGACACCTCGACGATATTCCGGTTCTGCTTCCGGGACGGAGAACTGGTCAGGAAGCTGACGTTCGACGGCGACCTCTGACCCGGCCGCGCGGCGGGGGCGTCGGCAGTAACCGCTCGGCTGCCCCCTCCGGTCTCGGAGAACCCGGTTGAGCGCGTCGAGCCGGATGGGCATACTCCCGGGATGACCGACACCGGGGGCAAGGAGACCGATCAGGGCTGGGACGAACCCTGGTACCGCGTCCGCACAGATCGGTTCGAGGCGTCCTTCCTGCCCGGTGAGGGCGAAGACCTGGATGCCGTCTGCAACGTGGACGTGGAAGTACGGCTGGTGGCGGACGGCTCCCGCTGGAGCGCGACCGTGTTCACGGTCGCCGAGGCCGAGCGCCTGATGAAGAGGTGGTCGCGAACAGGCGAGGAGTTCGGCGGCAGCTACTTCTGGTGTTCTGACGGGCTGATGGCCCGGGAACCCGGTATCGACAACATGACCCAGGTCTTCGCCGACCTGCTCGACGCCGGAGACTTCACGAAGATTCTTCAGCGACTCGACGACGAGCAGCCAGCGCCCCGCTCCGGGCGCGATGGCGGTTCATCCGGTCTGTTGTGACGTGTGTGACCTGTGACGTGCCGCGGGGGCGGGGGCAGGTGCGCCCCCGCCCCCGCGGCCGGAACGGTCAGACCAGGTCGAAGCGGTCCAGGTCCATGACCTTGGCCCAGGCGGCGACGAAGTCCGTCACGAACTTCTGCCGGGCGTCGTCGCTGGCGTAGACCTCGGCGAGGGCGCGGAGCTCGGAGTTGGAGCCGAAGACCAGGTCGGCGCGGGTGCCGGTCCACTTGACCTGGCCGCTCGCGTCGCGGGCCTCGAACTCGTCCTGCGCCGACGACGTCGACTTCCAGGTGATGCCCAGGTCGAGCAGGTTCACGAAGAAGTCGTTGGTCAGCGTGCCCGGGCGGTCGGTGAGGACGCCGTGCTTCGAGCCGCCGGTGTTGGCGCCCAGCACGCGCAGGCCGCCGACCAGGACGGTGGTCTCCGGGGCGCTCAGCGTCAGCAGGTTGGCGCGGTCCAGGAGCAGGTACTCGGCGGGGAGGCGGGTGCCCTTGCCGACGTAGTTCCGGAAGCCGTCGTACGCGGGCTCCAGGGCGGCGAAGGACTCGATGTCCGTCTGCTCCTGCGTGGCGTCGACCCGGCCCGGGGTGAACGGCACCTCGACCTCGACGCCCGCGTCCTTGGCCGCCTGCTCGACGGCCGCGTTGCCCGCCAGGACGATCAGGTCGGCCAGCGAGACCTTCTTGCCGCCCTTGGCGTCGAAGGACTCCTTGATGCCTTCGAGGGCGCGCAGGACCTGGGCCAGCTCGTCCGGGTCGTTCGCCTCCCAGCCGCGCTGCGGCTCCAGCCGGACCCGGGCGCCGTTGGCGCCGCCGCGCTTGTCGCTGCCGCGGAAGGACGCGGCCGAGGCCCAGGCGGCCGAGACCAGCTGAGCCACCGTCAGGTCCGTGGCGAGGATCTGCTCCTTGAGCGCGGCGGCCTCCGCGGCGTCCAGCGGCTCCTCGGTGCGCGCGGGCAGCGGGTCCTGCCACAGCAGCACCTCGGAGGGCACCTCGGGGCCCAAGTAGCGCTGGATCGGTCCCATGTCACGGTGCGTCAGCTTGTACCAGGCGCGGGCGAAGGCGTCCGCGAACTCTTCCGGGTTCTCGTGGAAGCGGCGCGAGATCTGCTCGTACGCCGGGTCGAAGCGCAGCGACAGGTCCGTGGTGAGCATCTGCGGCTTGTGCTTCTTCGACGCGTCGTGCGCGTCCGGGATGGTCGCCTCGGCGTCCTTGGCGACCCACTGGTGCGCCCCGGCCGGCGACTTGGTCAGCTCGTACTCGTACGCGAAGAGGTTGTGGAAGAACTCGTTGCCCCACTTGGTCGGGGTGCTGGTCCAGGTCACCTCCAGACCGCTGGTGATGGCGTCCCCGCCCTTGCCCGACTTGTACGAGCTGCGCCAGCCGAGGCCCTGCTCCTCCAGCGGGGCGCCCTCGGGGTCCGCGCCGACGCTCTCGGCCGGGCCCGCGCCGTGCGTCTTGCCGAAGGTGTGGCCACCGGCGATGAGGGCGACGGTCTCCTCGTCGTTCATCGCCATCCGGCGGAACGTCTCACGGATGTCGCGGGCGGCGGCGATCGGGTCCGGGTTGCCGTTGGGGCCCTCCGGGTTGACGTAGATCAGGCCCATCTGGACCGCGCCGAGCGGGTTCTCCAGCTCACGGTCGCCGGTGTAGCGCTCGTCGTCGAGCCAGGTGGTCTCCGGGCCCCAGTAGACGTCCTCCTCCGACTCCCAGACGTCCTCGCGGCCACCGGCGAAGCCGAAGGTCTTGAAGCCCATGGTCTCCAGGGCCACGTTGCCGGTGAGGATCAGCAGGTCGGCCCAGGAGAGCGCCTGGCCGTACTTCTTCTTGACCGGCCACAGCAGACGGCGGGCCTTGTCCAGGTTGCCGTTGTCCGGCCAGCTGTTCAGCGGGGCGAAGCGCTGCTGACCGGCGCCCGCGCCACCGCGCCCGTCGCTGATGCGGTACGTGCCGGCGCTGTGCCAGGCCATCCGGATCATCAGCGGCCCGTAGTTGCCGAAGTCGGCGGGCCACCAGTCCTGCGAGGTGGTGAGCACCTCGGCGATGTCCCGTTTCACGGCGGGCAGGTCCAGCGCCTGGAACGCGGCGGCGTAGTCGAACTCCTCACCCAGCGGGTTCGCCACGGCGGGGTTCTTGGCGAGGATCTTCAGGTTGAGGCGGTCCGGCCACCACTGGCGGTTGCCCCCGCCCTGGGTGGGGTGCGGCGCGCGGCCGTGGGCCACGGGGCAGCCGCTCGCCTGCGCCTCGGGCACCTCGGGGATGGCCGTCTCGGGCGAATCCGGGGTGACGGGGTCGAAGACGTGAGACTCGTGGTTCTCGGTCATGGGAAATCCTTCCGGACCCGGCGGGTCGTGGGAGCGCTGAACGGGGGAGGAGGATTCGGGCCGTGCAGAAGGGGCACGCTGAGAGCCGGGACCTCGCCGCAGGCCGTTCGGGCGCCTCGCGGATCACCGGACCGGACGGTCCCGGGCGATGCGACGAGGACGGCGCCCGGCGGGCGGGCGGCGGGCACGGTCGGCCGACGGTGTCCCGTCACGTGTCTCTGCTGCCGTACCGGAGCCTTCCTGTCTCTTGGATGTCGCCAGGATCGATCCTACGATGGACTTCGTCCAAGTCAAGAACTGCACTAAAATCATATCGGCTGGGGCGCGTCGTCGTCGGACTCCTTCACGGGGCCGCGCGTCCCCCGTGAAGCGGAGCGGGTGATACGGGATGAGCGACCTCCTTCAACGGCTGCGGGGCCGTGGCTGGCGGCTGACCTCGCAGCGGCGTGTCGTCGCGGAGGTCCTCGACGGCGACCATGTCCACCTGACGGCCGACGAGGTGCATCTGCGGGCCGCCGCGCGGCTGCCCGAGATCTCCCGCGCGACCGTCTACAACACGCTGGGGGAGCTCGTCGCGCTCGGCGAGGTGCTGGAGGTCTCCACCGTGGGCCGGGCCAAGCGCTACGACCCGAACGCGCGCCGCCCCCACCAGCACCTGGTGTGCTCCGGCTGCGGCACGGTCCGTGACGTCCACCCGGCAGGCGACGCCCTCGGCGATCTGCCCGAGACCGAGCGGTTCGGGTTCACCGTCGGCTCGGTGGAGATCACCTACCGCGGGCTGTGTCCGGCCTGCGCCTGACCGCTGTGTATCCGGTGCGTATCCGGGTCCCGTATCCGCCGTGCCTCCCCGGGCCGGACCCTGCCCGAGGCAGAAACGGGGTGACGTACGAGCAGCGGTCACGCGGCACGACGGCGACCCGCGAAAGCCGGTCGCTGAGCGAGCTCAGGGCGCCGCACCCACCGCCGTCCTCACCAGCGCCCGTATCTGACGCACGATGTCCGCGCGGTTGCGCTCGAACTCCGGGTCGGTGACCCCGCCCGTCGCCGGGTCCGTGTTCCCCGCGCCGAACTGGAGCACCGGCGTGTGCAGATGGCCGCCGGGCAGCTTCGCCAGCCCCAGCCGGTCGCGCAGCAGAGTGGCCCGGTAGGCGATCTCGTTGGAGAGGTAGTCCCCGCCGCCACCGGCCCGCGCGGCCGAGCCGGGGGTGGGCCCGTCGGGCCTGGTCACCGGCCGGTCCGAGCCCGCCGGTATCTCGGTGACCTCGGTGTTGTCGTACACCGGGAAGCGGCCCGTGTCCGCTTCGGTGAGCTCACGGTACGGGAGGGTCGTGGACGTCCACTGCGGCTGCGACGCGGGGTCGGTGACGGGAACGGTCCCCGTGCGCGACAGGTTCTCGTTGTCGGGGAAGCCGCCCCGCCAGGCGCCGTTGGTGCGCTCCACGTCGAACCGGCCCTGGCGGCCCTGGCTGATGGTGGCGAACACGTCCAGGTGCGGCAGCTGCCGGGCGAGGGCCCGCTCGACGGCCCCCTCGGCGAAATCCGTCCAGCGCACCGGGAAGACGACGGCCTCGATCCGGGCCGGTCCCTCGGCGGTCCGCACCAGGGTGCCGTCCAGCGCGAGCACGCTCGCCCCCGAGGGGTTGCCGATCCGGACGTCCCTGTCGAGTGTGAACGGGTCGAAGCCGGTGACGAGCACCCGCTTCACCTGACGGCCCGGGCGGCGGATGTCGTCCTGGCCGCGCGAGGAGGTCTCCAGGGCGGTGTGCAGGGCCCCGCGCTGCCGGTCGTCCAGCCCGAACCGAGGTGTCCACGTACGCAGTTCACGGCTGAGGGCGAGCCGGGCCCAGTACAGCGGGCGGTCGTCGCCCCGGCTCAGGTCGCCCGTGGCCGGTCCGCGCCCCTGGGCGCGGTCCACGGCACGCTTCCACAGCGCCGAGGCGTGACGGGTCACCGCCCGTTCCGCCTGCGCGTAGCCGCGGGAGCCCTCCAGGGCCCGGGCGAAGCGCGGGGCGAGGGCGTCGAATCCGCTGCGCCGCAGGATCTCCCGTGGGGCCGCCCGGTCGAGGCGCTCCTCCTCGACGGTGAGCCGCGCGGTGCCGGAGGCGGTGCCTGCGGGCGACGCCGTGGCGGGGAGGGCGGAGCCCGCCAGGACGAGCAGGAGCGCCACGCCCCCGAGGCTGAGCCGGGCGGGTGCGGATAACTGGTGTGTCACGGGGGCCCTTTCGACGGAACGGCCGGTCCCGCGCAGTATCGCGGCAGCACCGGAGGCGACGCCATGGGGCAGGGGGTGCTCCCGGTACGGCGGGGGCGGCACGGTCTGCCGCCCCCGCCGGTGTCATGCGCCTGCGGCCGCGCGGGCGGTGGGAGCGGTACGGGCGGCGGCCCTGCGCAGCGACAGGGCGAAGGCGCAGCTGGTGACGGTGAGGACGGCGATCGGCGGAACGGGCAGCAGGAGCAGCGCTGTCGCCAGCGCGGCCAGGGAGGCCGCCAGGGCGATCCATCCGAAGGCCGTGCGCTGCTCCACCAGGGCAGGGGCACGGCGGACGGCGGTGAGGAGGAGCAGGCCGCAGGCGATGTTGAAGAGAGCCATCGCGACGCTCATGCCGTTGGTGACGTCAAGGGTGGTGCGCTCCAGGCCGAACAGGGCGAACGTCGACTCCCGCATGGCCCTGTCCGCCGCGTCCTGCTCCGGCGTCCGGGCGGCCGAGGCCGTGACGGCGGAGAGGGCGAGGTGGCCGAGCCCGAGGAAGACGAACCCGTACGCGCCCACCTTGAAGGGCCGCACGGGGGCCGCCGGGGAGAGGGGGCGGGGGGTGGACGTGCTGGTCATGGTTACTGCTCCTTGATACCGGTGGAAGGGGGCGTGACGGAGGCGGGGCCGGGCGGGGGCTGCCAGCCGAGAACCGAGTCCAGGGCCCTCGATGTGACCCCTCCCGGCGTGGCCCGTACGGCGAGGTTCCGGACGGAGACGGCGAGAGGATGGGAGAGCAGCGCGAGCGCCCCCAGGCGTCGGGAGTGGCGGCTGATCCGGGTGGTACGCCGGTGTCTGGCCTCCGTATAGGCGGCGAGCGCGGCCGGTACGTCGGCGTCGGCGTCGGTCGCGAGGAGGTGCGCCACGACGACCGCGTCCTCGATCGCCTGGCAGCCGCCCTGCCCCAGGTTGGGCGTCATCGCATGGGCGGCGTCCCCGAGCAGGGCCACCCGGCCGGAGTGGAACCGGGGGAGGGGCGAGGCCAGTTCGTGGAAGTCGTGGTGGAGTACGTCCACGGGTCCGGGGCTCCGTCGGCCCAGCCGGTCCAGCAGCGCGGGTATCGGATCGTGCCACCCGCCGAAGCGCCGGGTCAGTTCCGCGAGGTGGTCGGCCTGCTTCGTACCGGGACGAGGGCCGGGGCCGGTGGCGGCGGTGGCGTACACGTAGATCCGGCCGTCGACGAGAGGGACGATGCCGAACCGCTCCGCCCGGCCCCATGTCTCGGTCGCTGTCCGCGCGGGCGGGCCGTCGCCCGGCAGCACCGCTCGCCATCCGGCCTCACCCGCGTGCCGCAGACCGGGGTGCCGGGGAAAGAGCTGCCCCCGGAGCGTGCTGCGCAGGCCGTCGGCCGCCACGACGGCATCGGCACGCAGGTCGCCCGCCGACGTACGGACGACCACCGCGTCCCCGGAGTCGTCCACACCGGTCACCGACACGCCGAGGCGCAGGGTGCCGGGCGGCAGGGCGGCGGCGAGGGTGTCGGCCAGGAAGGCACGGTGCACGGCGCGTGCGGGCAGCCCGTGCTGCGAGGACGCGGCACCGGTCCGGCTCAGCCAGCCGCCGTCGGGGGTACGCACCCCGACCTGACCGGCCAGGGCGGCGCCCGCCCACACCTCGGGGCCCAGGCCGATCGAGTCCAGGGCCCGCAGGGCGTTGGGGGCGAGGATGATCCCGGCCCCGACGCCCGTGAGCACGGGAGCCCGTTCGCACACGGTCACCCGCCAACCGCGGCGGCGGCTCAGAGCCACCGCCGCGGTCAGGCCCCCGATACCGCCTCCGGCCACAACAGCATGACGAACACGCACAGCGACTGCCTTTCTCGTCTCGCTCATCGGGTGCGCCCCCGGAACTCGCCGGGTGTGCACCGGAACCCGCCGATGGGTCCCTCGGACCCGCCGAGGTGCCACCGGAGCTCACCGATGGGCCCGTTGGACTCACCTGGGCGCCACCGGAGCTCGCCGACGGGCCGTCGGAAGCCGCCGGGGCACCACGGACACCGCCTCTACATCTGTAGAGGTCGATGTTCGTCACTCTACATCTGTAGAGTGGTGGTGTGTCCCTCCCCGAACGCCGAGACCTGATCTCCGACGCCGCCATCAGCACCGTGGCCTCCGCCGGTCTGCGCGGTCTGACCCATCGCGCGGTCGACACCGCCGCCGGGCTGCCGGCCGGCAGTACGTCGTACTACTTCCGCACGCGGAGCGCCCTGATCAGCGCCTGCTATCTCCGCCTGGCCGAACTGACGGTCGCCGACGTGGACCGATGGGAAGCGGAGCACGGTGATCCGGGCCCGGACCTCGACCGGGACGCCGTCGCGGAGGCGTTGGCCGCGCTTCTGCACCACTGGCTGACCGTGGGGCGGGACCGGCAGCTCGCCCGCTTCGAGCTCAGCCTGGAGGCGACCCGCCGTCCGGAACTGCGTGCCGACCTGGAGGCCGCCGGTCTCGCCGCACGCTCCAGGGCCGCCGGTCTGCTGGCGGCGCTCGGCGCCCCCCGTCCGGCGGAGGCGGCGGACCTGCTCGTGGCCTGGACCGACGGTCTGCTGTACGACCGGCTCGCCGGGGCACCGGCCGCAGGCCGCGCGGTGCCCGATGTGGCCGAACTCGCCCCGGTCGTGCGGCGGATGCTCGCCGCCGTGCTCTCGCCCTGACTCCGGACCCGGCCCTGACCCCGGCCCTGAAGCGCGGACCGCCGCGCCGTGCCCCGTACGTTCCGGAGCCCGTACCGGCGGGGGAACGCCGAGGGCGGCGGGCGGCCTACTGGGGCTGGGCCGGGTCGGGCGGGGTGGCGATCTGGCCGGTCGCCGTCAGGGCCAGGCGGGAGAACAGGTTCCCGGAGAAGCCGAAGAGCAGCGCGGTCGCCATGGCCACCGGCCGGTCGGGCGCGTTCCAGGAGTTCTCCAGGAAGACCTCGCCGAGGACGCCGAGTTGGGGGTCGGCCAGCATCCGGATCAGGAGCAGGCCCCCGGTGGCGGCCAGCGCCCCGCCGACAGGCGCGAGGACCAGGACGCCCCAGGACGAGTGCCGTTGCGAGCGCATCACGCCGACGACGGGGGAGAGGAAGCCGCCGAGCGCCCCCAGCAGCATCGTGGTCGTATGGCCCAGCGCCAGCCCGACCAGCAGGAGCGCGCCGAGGCCGGTCAGCGCCAGCCACAGGGCGATGCGCTGCTGCTCGTACTCGTGCTCCGCCTCGCTGTCCTCACGCTGGTGCAGCAGTTCGGTCACGGCCAGAAGGAGCGCCTGGGTCTGCGGGGATTCCGGCGGGTGCGCCGCCAGCCGTGCGGCGAGATCGGCGTCACCGGGGCGCTGGGCGGCGAGCAGCGCGAGGCGGGCCGACTCGAGCGACGCGGCGCGTTCCACCGGCGTCTCCAGCTGGAGCAGCCGTCGTTCCGCGCTGTGCAGGGCCCGCCAGGCCGCCGCCAGCTTGGACAGCGGAATGGCGACCACCCAGGAACCCCGGACCAGCCGCCAGACCACCGTCCTGCCCAGCTCCAGCTCGTCCAGCCGACTGCTCAGGGCCCCCAGTGACGCGGCCCTCCCGGAATCCCCGGGCTCCGTGCCCGCCAGCACGGCGGCCCGGGTGCGGCAGTCCCGTATGCGGGTCTCGAGCAGCCGGAAGCGCGGAGCCGCGATCAGCCCCCTGCTGGTGATGTAAACCACCGTCAGATAGCAGACGCAAACAAGCGCCAGCATCCACCGCTCGTCCCGGACCATGGCACCCCACACGCCGCCGCCCCCGTTCCCCCGTGCCCGGGCCGGTGCCGGGGGAGGCGGCGGCCGGAAGGCCGGTCCGTCTCGAAGATCTCCGGCAGACTCCCGTGCTGATCCGACAACTCCCTTGCGGAGGTGCGTCGTGAGTATAGTCGGCGCATGAAGCCGCCCGACGGTATCGGTTTACCGTTCGTCCGTTCCGATGCCACGCACGACGCAGTTCTCGTCATCCCGGGGATCATGGGAACCCGGCTGGCCGAAGCCGCCACCGGCAAAGAGCTCTGGGGAATGCGCAAAGCCGCCGAGTACGCGGGCCGGTGGGATCTGGAGGGCGGGATGGACGCCCTCGCCCTCAGCCCGGCGGAACGCGAGGGCCGGTTCGGGCGGATCGTGCCCAAGGGCATCATCAGAACCCCTTCCTGGGCACCCCTCCTGGGCGGTGTGGAACCCTACGACCGGCTGCTGAAGAGGCTGCGCACCGTGGTCGTCCACCCCGACGCCATCGCGGAGTTCGGGTACGACTGGCGGCTGCCGACGGAGTACAACGCCGGACGGCTGGCCGAGAAGATCGAACGCCATCTGGCCTTCTGGCGCGAGCACAAGGAGTCCAAGGCCGCGCGGCCGTTCGTGCCGGACGGAAGGCCCCCGGGAATGGTGCTCATCGCCCACTCCATGGGCGGGCTGGTGGCCGCCGCCGCCTCGCTCATCCCCGGGGCGATGGCGGACGTGCGCGCCGTCCTCACCCTGGGGTCCCCGTTCCACGGAGCGGTCAAGGCGGTTCAGGTGCTCAGCGCGGGGCGCGGGCTGCCCGGCCTGCCCCGGAAGAACCTCCGGCGGCTCGCCCGGACCCTCCCGGGCATCCACGACCTGCTGCCGAGCTACCGCTGCCTGGTCGTGGGCGACGACGTGGTCCCCCTTGACGCGGCCGCCGTGGAGTCGCTCGGCGGGGACCGCGAGCTGGCACAGCGGTCGTTCGATCTGCACGCCCGGCTGCGGACCGCGGTGCTCCCGGGCCACCGGATCGTCCAGGGCACCGCGCAGCGGACCCTCCAGTCCCTGCGGATCAGCGCGGGCGAGGCCGAGTTCCTCCGCGTCGGCTTCACCCGGCACAGCGACGGCGCCCTGGTCCGCGACCCGGTGAGCGGTGCCCCGGTCACGACGGACCATGGAGGGGACGGCACGGTCTTCCGCCACGCCGCCTCGCACGGGGACGTGACGGCGATCCCGGTGGCACAGCAGCACACGGCGCTGCCGAGGACCGGCTCCGTCATCGACGTCGCCTGCGGCATGCTCACCGGCGCGGCCCACAGCGGGGCGCACCTGGCCGGGGGCGATCTGGGCCTGGAGGTCCCCGACACGGTCGGTGCCGGTGAGCCCTTCGAGATCCTGGCGCGCACCCGGCGGCACAGGGACGTCACCTTCACCGTCGAGGACCCCTACGCCCCCGAACCGCGCGCGAGGGTGATGGGCTCCCGCATGGAACGGGTCCGGGGCGAGGAGGACCTGTGGCGCGCCCGGGCAACGCTCCCGTCGCCCGGCCTCTACCGGATCGGGGCCGGCAGCGGCGGCGACCCCGTCACCCGACTGGTCATGGTGGTGTGACCGGCCCGGGCCAGGGCTTCGACATAGTCGGGCTGCCGATGGACACCTACGTCGACTCCGTCGACTGCGCGGACATCGAGGCGACCGCCGAGGTCGAGGCCATCGCGAAACTCCTCGAACCCTGGGGAGGGGAACCGGTCCCCTGGGAGACACCGAGGCGGACGCTCTCGGCGGTCAGCGCACGGCTGGGCTCGTGGTCCCGGCAGGACGACCCGCGCAACTCCGTCCTGCTGTGGGTGGGACACGGCAACAGCAACGACCAGGAGGCGTATCTGGTCGTGCGGGGCGACGAGACCAACGACCGCGACGACGAGCTCACCCCGGCGGCCATGGCGCGGTATCTGGTCGACCGGTTCCGGACGGACGACCCGTACTGGGTCGTCGTGGTGGTGGAGGCGTGCGGCGCCGCGCTCTTCGTCGACCTCCTCCAGGCGGAACTGCTGCGCCGGGGCGCCGCGGAGCGGATTCTGCTCATCGGCTCCGGGGCGCGGCAGGGCAAGGGCTATCTCGCGGCGTTCCGCGCGGTCCTGGCCAAGGTGATCGACGACCTGAACGGCAATGACTCCTACATCGGCCTGCGGGACCTGGGGCAGCGCATCGAGGACCTGCTGCTGCCGGGGAGCGTCCTCGCGAAGGGGATCGGGGGAGCACGGCTGGTGCGGACGTCACCCCCCGTACCGCCGGTGACCATGACGCTCGACGATCTGTCCCGGCCGGGCGCGGCCGGGACCACCGCGCCCACCGGTCCGCAGGCGGGGCCGTCGACCGGCCCGCCCGCCTCCGGGCTGAGCGCGCCCGGCGGCGAGCTCTCCCGGTTCTTCGTCGGCCGGGCGGCCGACCGCACGGCGGTGACCCGGTGGCTGGAGGAGCACGAGCACGGTCTGCTGGCGGTCAGCGGGCCGCCCGGCTGCGGGAAGTCCGCGTTCCTCGCCGACCTGCTGCGCCGGGGCCCGGCGGGGGAGCCGGGGGCCGACGTGGCCCTGAACCTGACCGGAGCCTCGATGTCCCAGGTGGTCGACAGCCTGGCCGGGCAGTTCGGTACGGAGATCCCGGCCTGGACGGTCAGCGACGACCCCCGCGTCGAGGACCTCCTGGAGCGGATCGACCGCATCGACCGCGCCCCGGAACGCCGGACGACCATGGTCGTCGACGCCCTGGACGCGGCCGTGGACCCGGGGCGCATGGCGTACCTGCTGCGGGAACTGGCGGCCCGGCCGGGCATCCGCGTCGTCGTCGGCACCCGGCCCTCCGCCACGGACGGGCTCGACCGCCCGCCGTCACCGGTCGAGGACCTCCTCGACGCCCTGGGCCGCGGGGAGGCCGGGGTGACGGTGCACCGGCTGGCCCGGGACCCGCAGGACCTCGCGGAGTTCGTCCGCCACCGCCTCCTGTCCGAGCGGCCGGGCTTCGCCGGGACCGGGGTGGACCTCGGCGAGGCGGTGGCCCGTACGGCGGCCCTGATCGGCGCGCAGACCCCGGTGTCCGGCAGCGAACGGGACTTCCTGCACACCGTCCTGGTGGTCCACGAGATCATCGCCCGGCCGGAGCTGCTGGAGGAGGAGCACCGCCACGGACTCGCCGAACTCGTCGGCCGGGACCACCGCTCGCTCTTCGGCGCGGTCGTCGACCGGCTGGAAGGCGTGCTCCCCGGGAGCCGTGCGGTGCTGCGCGCCCTGGCCTTCGCCCAGGGGCGGGGGCTTCCCCGGGCGGAGCGGATCTGGGCGACGGTGGCCTCCGCGCTCGGCGGGGCACCGGTGGACGCCCGGCTCCTCGCGGACGTGGCCGTCGCCGCGGGCCCGTACATCATGCTGGACGCCGAGGACGGCCAGGCCGTGTACCGGCTGGCGCACGGCGCCTTCCGGGAGGTCCTCCTCGACGGACCCGCTCCGCACGAGCCCGCGACCGCCCACGCCGAGGTCACCGAGGCGCTCGTGCGGCTGACGGCCGCCGCGGAGGGGGAGGACATCGCCTCCTGGCGGCCCCACCCCTATCTGATCCGCCACCTCGCCGACCACGCCGCCGCCGGTGGCGCCCGGGGCTGGGAGGCGCTCGCCGCGAGCCCCGGCGTGCTCGACCTCCTCGATCCGGCGGCCGTGGCGGGGGCGGTGCTGCGGTTCGGCGTACGGCTGGGCTCGCTCCCGCCGGCCGTGGCGGGCACCCTGGCCACGGCCCACCTCGCCCTGCTCGGCACCGGCGCCGACCGGCGCGGCCTGCGGGAGCTCGGCATGGGCGGAACCGTCACCGAGGGGCCGCTGCCCGGGCCTTCCGGCGCCGCGGTTCCCGGGCACCCCGGTGCTGCGACTGCCGGGCTGCCTGGCGTCGCGGACGCCGGGTCTTCCGAATCTCCCGTTGTCCGTACGGTCCCGGGGCTGCCCGGTGCCGTGGAGCCCGGCTCTTGCGGGGCTGCGTCTTCCGAATCTCCCGCTGTTCGTACGGTCCCGGGGCTGCCCGGCGTTGCGGACGCCGGGTCCTGCGGCGCCGCGCCTTCCGAATCTCCCGCTGTCCGTACGGCCCCGAGGCTGTCCGGCGTCGCGGACGCCGGGTCCTGCGGTGTCGCGGTTCCCGGGCCTTCCGGTGTCGCGCCCTCCGAGCCCCCAGGTGCCGCGTCCTTCGAGCCTTCCGATGCCGCGTCTCCCGACCTCTTCCGCGTCGCGGGCCCCGAGCCCTCCGGCGCCGCGTCCCCCGAATCCCCCGGCATCGCGGCCCCCGGACCCTCCGGCGCCGCGTCTCCCGGACCACCCGCCGCCCGTACGGCCCCCCAGCCGCCCGCCCGTTCGACGGACGCCTGGTCCGTCCGGTGGGCGGCGATGCCCTCGCACGTCCCCCATGTCGTCCTCGCGCGGCTGCGCCACCCGATGCGCTCGGTCGTTCCGCTGTACGGGGCCTCCGGACGCCGACTGGTCGTCGCCGCGGGCGACGCGGGTCTGGTCCGGGCGTGGGACCTCGGTACGGGACGGGAGGCCCTCCCGCCGCTCAGGGCGGCCGGGACCTCCGCGGTGCAGTCGGCGCTGGCCGCCCTCGGACCGGAGGGGTGCCAGGACCTCCTGGCCGCCGCCGGGGAGGACGGCGTACTGCACCGCTGGGACCCGGGGACCGGCGAGCTGCTCCCGGGCCCGGTCCCGCTCGCCACCGGCCGGGCCACCGCCATGGCCCCGCTCGGCGGGGTTCTGGCGATCGGCGACGGGCAGGGCCGGATCGGGTGGGTCGACCCGGGGACCGGGGAGGCGGTGCACCGCCCCGGCATCGGGCACCAGGGGCCGGTGCAGGGCATGGCGGTCTACCGCGCGGGGCCGGACGCGGATTCCGAACGGCTGGTCTCGGTGGACGCCGGGGGGTGCGTGATGGTCTGGCGGCGCGGGCGGCGGCACCCGGTGCGGTCCTGGCAGGCGGACCCGGTCACCGTCCACGGGGTCGCGGCCCTCGTCGGCCCGGAGGGCGAGCCGCTGGTGGCCACGGCGGGCGAGGACGGGAACGTAACGCTGTGGGACCCGGAGTCCGGCACGCCCGCGGGCGATCCGCTCACCGGCCACGAAGGCGCGGTGAACGCGGTCGTCCCCGTCACGGGGCCGGGTGCGGTGACCCTCCTCGCCAGCGGCGGGAAGGACGGGACGCTGCGGATCTGGAACCTCTTCCCCGACCGGTCGGAGCTCCTCCGGCTGACCGGGCACAGGGGCCCGGTGAACGCGGTGACCGGCGTGGCCGGGCCGGAGGGCGCGGTCCTGCTCGCCACGGCGGGCCAGGACCGCAGCGTCCGGCTCTGGGATGTCCGGGGACCGTACGCGCCGAGGACCGGCGACTCGGGGCCGGGGCAGGTCAGGACGCTGGCCCGGATGGCGGTACCGGGCGGGCGCCCCGTCCTCGCGGCCGGCACCGGCGAGGGGATCGTCTGGCGCGACCTGCACGACGGGCGCCGCCGCTCCGGGTTCCCCGGGGTCCGGGGCGGCGGCGAGGTCGCCATGACGGCGGTCAGGGGCACCCGGGGCGAGGAGTTCCTGGCCGATGTGGGCGAGGACGGCCGCATCCGGGTGTACGACGTCCTCGGCGTCGAGGACGTCCGGGAGATCCGCCCGCCCGGCTCGCCCTACGGGGAGGGTCCGGGATTCCGGCTGGTGGCGGCTGCCCCGGAGCCGGACGGGACGGATCTCCTCGCCGCTCTGACGGACTCCGGTGAGCTCTGCCTCTACGATCCCCGCGACGGCCGACCGCGCTCCCGGACCGACACCGGACTCCCGGGCCCCTTCACCGCGATGGCGGCCCTGTCGCGCCGGAGCCGGAGCGCCGGGTTCGCCATCGCCTGCCGCAACGGCACCGAGATCCAGCTGTTCGACCCGGCGACCGCCCGCCGCTTCCCCCGGGCGCGAGGAGGAACGGCCGGACAGGTCCAGGCGCTCGCCGTGGCCGGGGGCACCGGCGGCATGCGGCGCGTTCTCGTCTCCGGCGGCTCGGACGGCGCGCTCGACCTGTGGGCCCCGGCGGGGCTGCGGCTGCTGCACACCGTCCGGCTGGGGGTACGGCCCCGGGCCCTGGCCGACGCCGGGGACGGCGCACTGGCGGTGGGTACCCAGGAAGGCGTCCTCGTCCTCACGCTCAACCCCGGGCTCCACACGCCCGGCCCCGGTCTTCTCACGCTCAACCCCGTTCCCCTCTCCGGAGGTTGAGCTGACAAGCCCCCACAACTCCGGCCAGAATGAATCGGTGACCATGGCACGTCTTGACGAGCACAGAGACCTCATCGACCGGCTCTTCTGCCGGGACGGCGCTCCGTTCGGCGGTTACAGCTGTGTCGGTGACCCGGTCGTCGTGGTCACCGACCGGCTGGTGCGCGCGACACTCCAGCCCGACGGCGAGGACGTACGCCACGACCTCTTCCAGCTGACCGTCTTCTGCGACATCCACAAGTTCGCCGGGGAGCTCTGGGAGCACGCCGCCCGCAACCTGCTCCGCGTGGGGGCCCTCAACCACCCCGCGCTCCCGCGGATCGTCATGGGCAAGTTCGTCCCCGCCGAGAGGGTCGCCTTCACCCTCACACGGGAGCGCGGCCGGCCGATCACCATCGACGACAGCATCACCTGGGCCCGGAACGCGCCGCTCAAGGCGCTCGAACACTTCAGTCTGCTGCTCGACGCCCTCAGCGAGCTGCACGGTGCGGGGATCATCCACCGCAACCTCACCGCCGCCGCCCTCAACGTCCAGCCGCTCGACCTCGACGACCCCGACAACGTGGCCATCACTCTCTCCCGCTTCGAGATGAGCACCCTGATCGGCAACGTGATCCGGAACGTGGGCGCGGGAGACGCCGGGGACGCGGCGGGCGGCGCACGCCAGTTCTACACGATGCCGCCGCCGGGGGTGGCGCAGGCCCGCCACCACGCCTATCTGGCACCGGAGTTGCACGCCTACCTCTTCGAGGAGAGGGCCAGCGCCCGTCGCGACTGGGTCACCACGGATGTCTTCGGGCTCGGCGTGATCGCCTGGGAGTGGTTCTGCGGACAGATCTCCACGGTCCTGCCCGGCCCGTACGCCGATCTGGAGGCGGCCCGCGGGCCGCAGCGCACGACGGCCCTGCGCCATCTGCACGGGGCGATGGCCCAGCACCTGGGCTCCTCCGGCCTGCCCGAGGCCCTCGTCCACACCCTGCGGCGGATGCTCGACCCCTTTCCGCAGTCGCGGTTCACCTCCTTCGAGGCGGCGAAGCACCTGGAGACGCACTGGGAGACGATCCGGGCGCACTGGATCGCCGAGGAGGAGACGGCACCGCGCCTGGTGGCGTTCATGCCCGAGGAGTGCGAGATGCTCTACCAGGAGAGGCGGTGGATTCAGCACAGTCCGACCGGCACGGCGGGCCGGGAGGAGCTGAAGGCGTTCCTGGAGAAGGAGCTCGCGTCGGCCGAGCTGGTCCACGCCCCGAACGGCGCGCTCGGCTATGCCAACGGCCCGGCGGACCGCCTGCAGGAGGCCGAGTGGGTGCTGGTCGGCGAGCGGGCCGTGTGGTTCTGCGCCGTCCTTCGCGAGTACAAGCCGATGACCAGTGAACGGACGCTCCACCACGAGGTCCTGGTGATCAAGTACCTGCGGGAGAAGGACATCACCCGGGAGCTCGTCTATGCCAAACGGCGCCGCAAGGTGGAGAGCGTCCAGCTGGTGCCCTTCCGGCCGGGGCAGGACCTGAGCGGAGTGCTCACCGGCCGCCCCAAGTGGACCGACCTGGAGGAGGCGGTCCGGGACCACCTGGGCTCCGACGGCCCCAACGCGATGTACCTCCGCTCGCTCCAGTTCCTCCTCGACTACCAGCGCGCCGGGGTCGACGCCCGCTGCTACGCCTTCCGCCGGGTCGGGTCCGGCGCGCGCGGTCAGGTGGTCATCGAACTCGACACCGAGGCGGACGACGACCGCAGGCACAGGGACTGGCTGCTGACCGCCTACGCGGGGGACCCCCGCCGCAGGCCCCCGTTCGGGGACTTCTTCCAGCTCCTCGACAGCGACAAGGGCTTCGGCCAGGTGGACCTCGTCCCCAGATCCGGGCGGTATCCCTACTTCAGCCGGAGCTCGACGGTGACGGCCGGCCTCCTGCGGTGGGTCAACGAGAACGCGGTCCGCGTGCAGGTCCCCGTCGGCGCGGAGGTCCCCGAGCGAGGCTGGGTCCGGCCCCACGGGGACGGCGGCACCACACCGCAGCTCGACCGCCAGGAGCGTGCGCTCGCCCTGCTCAAGGCCCAGCCGATGCTGGTCGAGGCCCTGCGCGACCCGCGCTCCTTCGACCTCGGGAGGGGGCGCTGGCTCGAGCAGACCGTGCCCGAGGAGAGCAAGCTCAGCCTGGAGTCCCGGAAGATCATGGAGACCATGCTGGGCACGCATCCCTTCTACGCCCTCCAGGGGCCGCCGGGCTCGGGGAAGTCGACGCTGACCGCCGCGGCGATCAAGAAGAACCTGGAGGCGGAGAAGGGCGCGCGCATCCTGGTCAGCTCCCAGTCGAACCACACCCTCGACGGGCTGGCCCGGAAGCTGATCGACGGTCAGGGACCGAACTCGCTCATTCTCCGCGAGACCTCGCTCGGGGACGACTCGAAGGTCACCGACGAAGTGGTCAGGAGGCACACCCTCCAGAACCTCACGGCGGACGTCGCCGACACGGTCACCGAGGTTCTGGGCGCGAGGCTGGCACGGGGGAGCGAGGAGGAGGCGCCGTACCACGACCGTCCGTACAGCACGGAGACGCTGGAACGGGCCCGTAAGCGCGGGATCGCCCTGGAGGATCTGCCCCCGCTGACCGGGACGTTGCGCAAGCTCGCCGAGGAGTGGCTGGAGCACGTCGGCTCCGATCTGGTGGACCTGACCGAGCGCGTACGGGCCGGGGCCAGCGTCACCCTGGCCACCTGCAACATCGCGGCGACCGTCAACGAGGGCCGGTGGAACCCCAAGGACCTGTTCGACTGGGTGATCGTCGAGGAGGCCGCCAAGGCATGGCCCACGGAGATCGTGGTCCCCCTGGTCCTCGGCGTCCGCTGGACGCTCATCGGCGACCACCAGCAGCTCGGCCCGCACCGCCAGGAGGCGTTCCGCGCCTTCCTCGGCTCCCTGGCCGAGCACCAGGACACTCCGGCCAGAACGGAGCACGAGAACCAGGAGTCCCATCTCAAGGTGCTGAGAATGTTCGAGCACTTCTTCGAAGGGAAGAGCTCCTCCACCTACACGGCCGCCGATTCGGCGGTGGGACGGCTGGAGCAGCAGTTCCGTATGGTCAAGAGCATCGCCGAACCCGTCAGCCGTACCTTCTATCCGGTGGTGCCCCGCAAGGTCGACGCCGCCGGGCTGCCGCTGAGCTTCCTCACGACCACCAAGGTGGCGCCCCACGGCCTCACCGGCCCCGACTATCTGCTGGACCGCCCCCTGGTGTGGATCGACACGGCCGGCTGCGAGGGCTTCGTGGAGCAGCCGCAGTGGTACAACACCGGTGAGGTCGACCTGGTGGAACGGGTGGTGCAGGACCTCAGGCCGGTGTCGGTGCCGCCCAAGGACCTCAAGGACGACAACAGCCTCGTGGTCCTCACCCCCTACCGGGCCCAACTCGACCTGCTCGGCGCGAGATCCGTCCTGGCGGGCCGTCAGCACACGATCCACTCCTTCCAGGGAGCGGAGGCCGACCGGGTGATCGTCTCCCTGGTACGGAGCGGACCGGGCTCCACCGCCGGGCCCGAGTCCCTGGTCGCCCGCCCGGCCAACACCCACCGGGTCGGCCATGTCAGCCAGCCCGAACTGATCAACGTCCTGCTGTCCCGCGCCAAACGGCTCCTGGTCATCGTGGGGGACCGGCAGCACTTCGTGGCGCACGGCGGCAAGGACTGGTGCCAGATCGCCGATGTCATCGACGAGTTCGGCGTCGTGGTGCCGGCCGCCGAGGTGATCGGATGAGCAGGCACCTGGTCCAGATAGCGCTGCCCTGCCGACGGCTGACCCTCAAGGTGGTGGTCTGTCCCGAGAACGGCAGGAGCGTTCTGGAGGACCTGGTGATGAAGGCCGTCGCGGCCGAGGTCACCACGGTAGAGGACCTGGCCAGGCTGTTCGTCCTGCCGTACCGGGTCACCCGGGACGTGGTCGCCTCCCTCTGGGGGCGGGGCCTGCTCTCGGTGGACCTGGTGAGCGGCAGGTTCGACCTCGGCGACTCGGTGCGCGAGACCATGAACGCCGCGTCGGACTCGGCCCTCGAGGACGCCAGTGCCGTGACCGAGTCGCGCGACTATCTGTACGAGCCCATCTCCGGGAGCTTCTTCCCGGACAACAACGGCACCCGCACGCCGCCCCAGGGCACCCTGCGCGCCCCGGTCAACGAGAGCATCAGGGCGCACGACCTGCCCCCCGGGGAACTGCTCGCCGCCGTCCAGGTCGCGACGGCCCGGGACCGGAAGGCGGGCTACCGGCGCCGCATCCTCAGCGTCGGGTTCGGGAACCCCCTGCTCCGCCCCGCCGACGACATCCGCTGGCTCACCGTCAGCGCGCGCATCCAGATCGACGAGGACACCGACCGGCTGAACGTCCTCCTCGACGAGACCGAGATCCGCACCTGGAGCGTGCTGGCGGGCGAGCGCATCCACGACTACTTCGCGGCGCTCGGGGACGAGCGGCCGGACTTCCCCCTGGTCCAGGAGCTCCGTGGCTCGGCGGAGCGGGTGCTGGTGGCCCAGGACGGGATGTCCACGCTCTTCCGCAGACTCGACGACGCGATCGACCGGATCGCGGTCTCCGGCCTGCCGGAGACCGGGAGCGCCGAGGAGGATCTGCCGAAGGAGATGGAGTCCACCGCATGGCAGATCCAGGACAGGACCGAGGCGCTGCGCCAGGCCCGGGCCCGGCTCACCACCGTCCAGGACGCCCAGGGACACCTCTGGGCCTTCCGTGAACTGCTCTCCCAGGCCCGCACCCAGGTGGTGATCATCACCCCCACCATCCACTACGCCGCGCTGAACTCCCTCCTCGGCGACCTGCGTTCGGCGCTGGACCGCGGAATCCGGCTGGTCGTCAGCTGGGGGCGGACCCCCAGCGACTCCCTCCCTCCGGAGGTGCGCTCCGCCTTCAGCGAGCTGGCGTACCGCTACAAGTCCCAGGTCCTGCTCTCCCAGCGGAGCGCCAGGACCGGAGGCTGCGTCGTGATCCAGGACAACCTGCGCGCACTGGTCT